>DATLZB010000040.1:0-20545 GCA_035574175.1 Hyphomicrobiaceae bacterium | reverse complement strand
CACGACTCCAGACAGGGAGACTAGCGTGTATAAGAGGCTACTTGCTATCTCGGCGGCGGCGGCCGCCTTAGGCGCATTCGTATTCTCCGATGAGGCTTGGACACAACAGACCATCGTCGCCATCGATGGTTCATCGACCGTGTTCCCGGTGACCGAAGCCGTCGCCGAAGAGTTCCAAAAGACGAACCCAAGTCTCAAGGTAACCGTTGGCGTCTCCGGCACCGGCGGCGGTTTCAAAAAGTTCTGTCGCGGGGAAACGGACATTTCCAATGCTTCGCGGCCGATCACTGCCAAGGAAGCCGCCGACTGTAAGGCCAACAGTGTTTCCTTCATCGAGCTGCCGATCGCGCTCGATGCCCTCGCCGTGCTCGTCAATCCGAAGAACACCTGGGCGGGCGAGATGACGGTCGCCGAGCTGAAAAAGATCTGGGAACCTGAAGCCCAGGGCAAAATCATGAACTGGAAGCAGGTGCGCGACAGCTTCCCTGACCGTCCCCTGACGCTGTTCGGCGCCGGCGTAGACTCGGGAACCTACGACTACTTCACGGCGGCGATCGTCGGTAAGGAGCACTCGAGCCGCGGGGACTTCACTGCCTCGGAGGATGACAACGTCCTTGTGCAGGGTATCGCTGGGGACATCAACGCGCTCGGCTTCTTCGGTCTTGCTTACTACGTCGAGAACAAGGACAAGCTGAAGGCCGTCAGCATCATTGAGAAGCCGGGCGCCAAGGCCGTCGCACCCTCCGTCGAAACCGCCCTCAACGGCACCTATCAGCCGCTGTCGCGACCGATCTTCATCTACGTGAACAAGAAGTCGATGGAGACCAAGCCCCACGTCAAAAAGTTCGTCGAGTTCTACGTGAACGAGAAGGAATCGGCAAAGCTCGTTAAGGAAGTGGGCTACGTGCCACTGCCAAGTAAGGCCTACGCCGTCATGACCGAGCGCGTGAAGAAGATGGAAGTCGGTTCTGCATTCGGAAGCGGTTCGGTGATCGGCGTCTCGATCGACGACTTGATCAAGCTTCCCATAAAGCACTGACACCCAGGCGTTTGCTCGCAGTCGGGGCGGAGCGTTGGCCTCCGCCCCGATACGTCGGCCGGACTGCCAGTTCTTGACCAGCCCTTGAGCTGACGCGGCGGCTCATTGGATGCTAAAGCGGATCAGAAATGGCCATTGCCGACGAAGTGGTCCCGATGGACGCGCCGCGCAGCGCACGCAATGTAGGGTTTGCCGTTGATGCCGCCTTTCTAAGGCGGAGAAAGGTCACCGGCCACGTCATTGCTGTGATCCTATTTGCCATGGCAGCCATCTCCGTGCTGACGACGGCCGGAATCGTCTATGTACTTCTCAGCGAATCTCTCAAGTTCTTCAACGAGGTTTCGATTTGGGCGTTCCTCACCGATACGGAGTGGACGCCGGTCTTCGAAGTGAAGCGGTTCGGCATCATCACGCTGCTGTCGGGGACATTGATGACGGCCGGCATAGCCCTGGCCATTGCCGTTCCCGCCGGTACCGCGCTCGCGATCTATCTGAGCGAGTTCGCGCCCAACATCGTGCGCGAGACGGTCAAGCCGCTGTTGGAGCTGATTGAAGCCGTTCCCACCGTTGCCTTCGGCTACTTTGCGCTGCTGTTCATGACCCCCATCATGCAGACCTTCATACCCGGGCTTAAGGGGTTCAACCTGCTGGTCCCTGGCATCGTCATGGGCGTCATGATCTTGCCCTACATCGTCTCGGTGAGCGAGGACGCCATGCGCGCGGTACCCGAAAGCCTGCGGGAGGGCGCTTATGCCCTCGGCTTTACCCGGCTGCAGACCGCCCTCAAAGTGATCATTCCCGGAGCATTCTCCGGGATTACGGCAGCCTATGTGCTCGGCATGTCTCGCGCCGTCGGCGAGACCATGGTCGTCGCCATCGCTGCTGGTCAACAGGCCAAGCTTGCCTACAATCCTCTCGACGGCGCGGCGACCATCACCGCCTATATCGTCCAGATCAGCCTCGGCGATCTGCCCCATGGGTCTCTGGCATACCTGACGATATTCGCCGCCGGCCTGACGCTCTTCATCCTCACCTTCATCTTCAACCTGATTGGCTTCTGGCTCCGACGCAGATTCCGCGAGGTCTACTGAGGTCCCCCATGGCCGCACCACTTCCCCCCGTAGACGCCGAGAGGATCATCAAGAAGGCTCATCGCTCCGACGGCGCATTCGCAATCGTCGGCTTGTTGATCATGATAGCCAGCATGAGCGTGCTGTTTGCCTTGATCGGCGATCTGTTGGTCGATGGCCTCGCCCGTATCGATCTTGCTTTTCTGACCAGCTACCCCTCTCGCCGCCCTGCCGAGGCAGGCATTCTTTCGGCATGGGTCGGCACCTCGCTGGTGATGTTCGTCACTGCTTTCCTGGCGGTGCCTCTCGGGGTCGGTGCGGGCGTGTATCTTGAGGAGTATGCGCCCAAGAATTGGGTCACGGCGCTCATCGAGATCAACGTGACGAATTTGGCGGGCGTCCCCTCCATCATCTATGGATTGCTGGCACTGGGGCTCTTCGTACATCAGTTCCGTATGGGCGAGACGGTGCTCGTTGCCGGCATGGTGCTGGCTCTTCTCATCCTGCCGATCGTCATCGTGTCGACGCGCGAGGCTCTGCGTTCGATACCCCTCGAGATGCGGGAGGCAGCCTACGGCCTCGGCGCCGACAAATGGCAGACGGTTCGCATGTACCTGCTCCCCGCCGCCAGACCCGGCATCCTGACTGGGGCGATCGTCGGCATGTCGCGCGCCATCGGTGAGACCGCGCCCGTGATCACCATCGGAGCGCTGACGTTCATCGCCTTCTTGCCGCCATCGCCCATACGGCCCGAGTTTCCGTTCATTAGCTTCGACTGGCTGAACTCCCCCTTCACCGTCATGCCGATTCAGATGTTCAACTGGATCTCGCGCCCCCAGGCTGGCTTCCATACCAATGCGGCAGCGACCGGCGTCATTCTGCTGGCCATGACGCTGCTGATGAACGGATTTGCCATCTGGCTCCGGTACAAGCTTCGCAAGCGCATGAAGTAGTGGCGGTTGGCCCCTTCCCATGTCGAAGGGATATGAGGAGTGCGATATGGATATGATTGCGCCTCTGAATGCGAGGGCGGACCAAGCGCGGCCGATGACGGAATCGAAAGCGATACGCGCGGAGGTTCGCAACCTCGACTTCTTTTATGGGAACAATCAGGCGCTAAAGAACATCAACCTGCCGATCATCGATCGCCAGGTGACTGCACTCATCGGGCCGTCCGGATGTGGCAAAAGCACGCTGCTACGCTGCTTCAACCGCATGCACGACCTTTATCCGGGCAACCGCTACGAAGGCGAAATTCGCCTGATGCCCGAGAATATCAACATCATATCCAGAGACATCGATCCGATGTACGTGAGACTTCGGATCGGCATGGTCTTCCAGAAACCCAACCCTTTTCCCAAATCGATCTACGAGAACGTCGCAGCCGGACTCTGGGTTCGCGGCATTCGCCGGAAATCGCTTGTCGACGAACGCGTGGAGCTTGCCCTGACCCAGGCTGCGCTGTGGAACGAGGTCAAGGACCGGCTCAAGAGGTCGGCCTATGATTTGTCGGGCGGCCAACAACAGCGCCTGTGCATTGCCCGCGCCCTTGCTCCAGACCCCGAAATTCTGCTGCTCGATGAGCCGACCTCCGCACTTGACCCCATTGCAACCGCCAAGATCGAGGAGCTGATCGATGAAATTGGATCGAGCGTGACCGTTGTGATCGTCACCCACAACATGCAACAGGCTGCCCGCATATCGAACTACACTGGCTTCATGCACCTGGGAAGCCTCGTCGAATACAACGACACGGCACACATCTTCACCAACCCAAGCGACCAGCGCACCCAGGACTACATCACCGGTCGGTTTGGATAGACACGGGCCGAGTGGCGGCAGCGGCACGTCGCCTTTCAGGCGTGCGCCGCAAGTGCATGCGGAGACCTTCCATGACGGAACACACCGTAAAGGCCTATGAGGGCGAGCTGACCCTCCTCGACAAGAAGATCGCGCAGATGGGTGGACTGGCCGAGAACATCCTGGGCCAGGCCTTCGACGCGTTGGAGCGGCGCGACCCGGGGCTCGCCGAGGTTGCCGTCCAGAGCGACAAGGCCATCGATACCCTAGAGCGCGAGATCGAGGATATGGCGATCAGCATGATCGCTCGTCGCCAGCCGATGGCCAACGACCTGCGCCACATTATGGCGGCCCTGCACATCACCCGCGACCTCGAGCGTATCGGCGACCATGCCAAGAACATCGCCAAACGCGCCCTCGCCATCGCTAGCGAGCAGTACCCCAAACCTCTGATGTCGGGTCTGCGCCACATGGTCGAGCGAGCGCTGCGCCAGTTGAAGGATGTGCTCGATGCCTACGCCGAGCGCAACGCCGATATGGCCGTCGCGGTCTGGCGGGCCGACGAGCAGATCGACGCCATGTACAATTCCGTGTTCCGCGAGCTCTTGACCTACATGATGGAGGATCCGCGCAACATCGGCCTTTGTACGCATCTTCTGTTCGGGGCCAAGAACCTTGAACGGATCGGTGACCACACGACCAACATCGCCGAAACTGTGTACTACCTGGTGCACGGTGTTCCGCTCACTGACGACCGCCCCAAGAGCGACAACACCAGCTCGACCCTGATTTCCGGTGAACGAGGGAGCTGAGAAGCGCCATGAGCGCCAAGATCCTCATCGTCGAGGACGAAGCGCCTCTCGCCGAGATGCTGCGCTACAATCTCGAGGCGGAGGGCTATGCAGTCTGCCATGCTGAATCCGGCGAGGAGGCCGAGGTCCTGCTTGCTGAGGAGCAGCCGGATTTGGTGGTGCTCGACTGGATGTTGCCCGCCGTATCTGGCATCGAGCTGTGCCGCCGCATCAGGAGTAAGCCCGACACGCGCACTGTGCCGATACTCATGCTGACGGCACGCGGTGAGGAGAGCGATCGCATTAGGGGGCTTTCGACCGGTGCTGACGACTACGTAGTGAAGCCTTTCTCTTTGCCGGAGCTGATGGCCCGGGTTAAGGCCATCTTGCGCCGCGCATCGCCTGAGCGAACGGCGGAGGTTCTGCGCGTTGGAGACATCCAGCTCGACCGCGCCGCCCACCGCGTCACGCGCGGCAACCGCGAGGTCCATCTCGGCCCGACGGAATTCCGCTTGCTCGAGTTCCTGATGGAGAGTCCCGGCCGCGTGCTTTCTCGCAGTCAACTTCTGGACGGCGTTTGGGGTCGCGACGCCTTTGTCGACGAGCGCACTGTCGATGTCCACATTGGACGGCTGCGAAAGGCCTTGATCCGCGGTAAGGAGCGCGACCCCGTGCGCACTGTCCGCGGCGCGGGCTACGCGCTCGGCGAGCGGCCGGACAGCTGACTTGGCGTCGTGTCGGTTCGCTTTGGCAGCTTGTCAAAGATAAGGCCGGAAGCCGCCCCGCCAGCTTCCGGCCTATCCCCCGCTGCCGTGGCCGAAGCGCTCTTCGACCGCATTCCTCTGATCAGGCGCTTAGCTTCTCCTTCTCCGACCTTGACGCGCTCGTCGGCATCGCCGCCTCCGTCGCCGACCGCTCCCGCCGACGCGGTTGTGGCGGCTGGAAGGCGCGCCGCGCGTGAAACTCGCAATAAGGCAGCCCCGGCACCTTGCTGCGGTTGCAAAAATGGAAGTCGGGCTGCTGCGGGTCGCCGATCGGCCACCGGCAGCTGCTCTCTGTGAGCATCTGTAGCGTCTTGCGCTCAGCCACCGGGATTTCGAGTTCCTCGAAATGGGGGACGAACGGCTCCGCATCGGGATGATACAGTGCACGAAGCGCCACGTTGCCGGGCGTTGCAAATCGCGACTTGCCGGCCCGACGAGAGGACGCAATTCGCGTCCGCGGGCGGCTCGAATTCAACCGCGAGGTGGTGGCGCGGCCCGACAGCCCGAGCCGATGCACCTTGCCGATAACGGCGTTGCGGGTTACCCCGCCGAGCCGCCCGGCAATCTGGCTGGCACTTAGGCCTTCGGACCACAGCTTGGTCAGAAGCTCTACCCGCTCGTCGGTCCAAGACATTGATTTCTCCCTATAAACCGCAACGAAACCGCGCCCGTCCGAGGGCGCGCTCGGTCCCGGCGGGATGGCACGAGCGAATCCGTCGCCCGCTGACACTCCGGCGAGACTGCTACCGACGCTGCTACTGGAGACGTGAACTCAACCGACGCGTGAGACAGAGGGAGCGATAACACCGCTCCCGCACGCAGGGCCCGGCCAGGACAGTATAGACTGCCCGCAACGCGAGATTTAGGCGCCGGACGGGCTCGAACCTACTACATCCATTTTTTTCGCTACAAGGCGGCTCACCCGATCCACACTGTATTGCCCGTTGTGTGTGTCTGATTCGACACGATTACACTTGCCGTTCGCTGTATGTTTTGTAGATGAAACCCACAACTGATGTCCTCACACATCAGTTGACTGGGGCACATTGACAGCGGCCTCGGCCGTGCTAACCATGCTGACGGGCCGCCGCGAGAGGCGGCTTTTTTGATTGCCACGGGAGTGGCCGACATGCCGAAGTCCGCTCCGGACGCGCGGGCAAACCCACAGCCCGGGGCCTCCTCTCCCTCCAATGCTGTGCTTGGCACCTACGCGCGCCTTGACATTGTTTTCGAGCGCGGCGAGGGCTCCTGGCTCATCTCGACGCGAGGCGAGCGCTACCTCGATTTCGCGAGCGGTGTTGCTGTGAACGCGCTTGGGCACGCCCATCCCCGGCTCGTCTCCGCGCTTACCGAGCAGGCTAACAAACTTTGGCACACGTCCAACCTGTTCCGCATTGCCGGTCAAGAGCGGCTCGCCGAGCGGCTCTGCGCGGCAACCTTTGCCGACCGGGCCTTCTTCTGCAACTCCGGCGCGGAGGCCTGCGAAGGCGCGATCAAGATGGCGCGCCGCTACCACTACGTCTGCGGCCACCCTGAGCGGAACCGCATTATCACTTTCGAGGGCGCCTTCCACGGCCGCACGCTCGCCACCATCGCAGCCGCCGGCAATGCCAAATACCTTGAGGGCTTTGCCCCCCACATGCCTGGCTTCGACATCGTGCCTTTCGGAGACCTCGCCGCCGCAGAACGCGCCGTTGGACCGCACACAGCGGCCATCATGATCGAGCCCGTCCAGGGAGAAGGCGGCGTCCGCACCCTTCCCCCCGAACGCCTCGCCGAGCTACGCGCCCTGTGCGACAGACACGGTCTGCTTTTCGTCCTTGACGAGGTGCAGACCGGCATGGGTCGCACCGGCAAGTTATTCGCACACGAGTGGGCCGACGTAACGCCCGACATCATGGCCGTCGCCAAAGGCATTGGCGGCGGCTTCCCGGTCGGGGCGCTCCTCGCCACCGAGGAGGCAGCCAAGGGCATGACTGTGGGCACGCACGGCTCGACCTATGGGGGCAACCCGCTGGCCATGGCCGTGGCCAACGCCGTTCTCGACGTCGTGCTGGAGCCGGGCTTCCTCGAGGTTGTTCAGGAGAAGGCACTGCGCTTGAAGCAGGCCCTGGCGCGTGTGCAAACCGAGCACCCGAACGAGCTCCTGGAGGTGCGCGGCATGGGCCTCCTCACCGGCATCCGGGTGAAGAGTCCGTCGGGCGACGTTATTCGGGCCTGCCTTGAGGAGCGGCTGCTCACGGCGGGAGCGGGCGACAATGTGGTTCGGCTCTTGCCGCCTCTCAACGTGAGCGATGCGGAGATCGCGGAAGGCGCCGGCCGCGTGTCCAGGGCCCTGCGCCGGCTTGCGCCCGCGCCCGCATAAACTCTCGCAGCTGAGGAGTTGATTGCGGCCATGGCGCCTCGCCATTTTCTCGATCTCGACGGCATTGACGCAGCGACGCTGCGGGCGATCGTCGACAACGCACATGCTATGAAGCGCGCTGGCAAGCGGGTACCCACTGCCCTGCGGCCGGCGGGCATCGGCGAAGCGGTGCTGGTCATGATCTTCGAGAAGCCGTCGACCCGCACTCGCGTCTCCTTCGATGTCGCCATGCGCCAATTGGGCGGCCAGACGATCGCGCTGAACCACACCGATCTTCAGTTGGGTCGTGGCGAGACGACGGCCGACACGGCACGCGTGCTCTCCCGCTATGCGGACGCCATCGTTCTCCGCGCCAACAGGCATGAAACGCTGGTCGAGCTCGCCGCCAATGCGACTGTTCCGGTCATCAACGGCTTGACCGATAAGAGCCACCCCTGCCAGGTCGTCGCCGACATCATGACCTTCGAGGAGTCGAAGGGCCCGATCAAAGGCCGCACTGTGGCCTGGGTCGGCGACGGCAACAACGTCGCGGCGTCCTGGATGCACGCTGCGGCCCGCTTCGGCTTTGCGCTGCGCATCGGCGCGCCACCCCAGCTCAACCCGGATCCGGCGCTTGTCGCCTGGGCGCGCCAGGAGGGCGGCGACGTGACAATCACGGATGACGCGGCCGAGGCGGTTAAGGGCGCCGACTGCGTGGTCACCGACACCTGGGTCTCGATGGGTCAAACCGACGAACCACGCCGCCGCCAGTTGCTGAGCCCCTACGCCGTCGACGAGGCGCTCATGAAGAAGGCGGCCAAAGACGCCATTTTCATGCACTGCCTGCCGGCTTACCGCGGGCACGAAGTCAGCGCAGGCGTCATTGACGGCCCGCAGTCGGTAGTGTTCGACGAAGCAGAGAACCGTCTCCACGCGGAGAAGGCCATCCTTGCCTGGTGCCTCGACGGCAAGTGACGGATTAAGCCGTTTGCCGAGCGCTTCACTACTTCCTCCTCAAGCCAGCCTCATGTACCTGGCCGCCCCTCCTGCTTTCCTGCGAGCCGAACCGCAGGGCGTGATCTTGCGATGAGGCTGTCTAGGACCTTTCTCGTCTCCGCGCTTGCCGCATCGGGAGGGTTTCGGTGTCTGCGGTGCATCACTGTCTCGCCACCTAAGCGGCACCTAGCGTAGGCGCCCGCCGCAGTTTACCCAGGACTGCGATTCGAAATCGGCATGACGAAAGGGGGCGGCGGCGGCAGTCAACCCCTCTCAATTCAGCCGCTGGCGCACGAATGGACTGTCGAGCGAGAACGCGGGAATGGCGACATCGAACATCTCCCCTTCCTCATCCACCATTTGGTAACTGCCGACCATCATCCCCTGCGGCGTCCGCAACGGGCACCCCGACGTATACGAATAGCTGGCGCCGGGCGCGATCGCCGGCGTTTGCCCGACCACACCCGGCCCGCGCACCTCCTGCGTCTGTCCCTGCGCATCGGTGATCCGCCAGTAGCGCGACTTGAGCTGGACCGTACACGTACCCTCGTTGCTGATCTCCACCGTGTACGCCCAAAAATAGTAGTCGTCGTTGGGCTCCGACTGCTCGGGGACATAGATCGGCGTGACCCGGACGCGAATACCGCGCGTGACCGCCTCGTACATGGGATTGACCCCTAGACCCGCCCCGTCGCACGCCCAGCACGCCGATTGTAGGCACAGTTCCCTGGCGGCGCCACCCACGCGACTGATGCTGCGTCCGCTCCAACGGCGAGCGCGACCTCGGCGTCCGCCTGCGACAATCTGATACAAGAATCATGTAACGATGGTTACAGTAGAAGTGTCACGTGAGCGACATGAGCTGGTTGTTGCTGATCTACAAGGTGCCACCCGAGCCGGCGCGTAGCCGCGTCGCCCTCTGGCGCAAGCTGAAGGGCATGGGTGCCGTTTATCTGCAGAGCGGAGTCTGCCTGCTGCCCAGAACCGACGATCATGTGCGCCGCCTCAAGATGATCGAGAACGACATTGCCGAGATGCGCGGCGAGGCCGTCATCCTGGAGACAATCGCGATCAACCGGGCGCAAGAGCAGAAGGTGGTAGCGAGGTTCAAATCCGACCGCAACGAGGATTACACCGAGTTCCTGGACAAGTGTAACGACTTTGAGGCCGAGATCGCCAAAGAGGTCAAGGCACGGCACTTCACCTACGCCGAGCTCGAGGAGAACGACGTCGACCTGAAGAAGCTCCAGGGGTGGCTCGACAAGATAAAAAAGCTCGACTTCTACGGCGCACCCCTGCGCTCCGAAGCCGAGCAACGCCTGGCGGCCTGCGAGGCTCTGCTCGAATCATACGCCCAGCGCGTCTTCGACGCCCACGACGAGAACCGATAGCCGCCAAAGATCACCATGGTTGCCACTCCTGCTGCCAAGTCGAGCTGGCGCGACATCCCGGCCGGCGTTTGGGTGCTTGGCTTCGTGTCGCTGCTGATGGACGTGTCCTCAGAGATGATCCATGCCCTTCTGCCCATCTACCTCGTCGCTGTGCTGGGAACCTCCGCGCTGACCGTCGGCGTGATCGAAGGTGTTGCCGAGGCCACCGCGCTCATCACGAGGGTCTTCTCCGGCGCACTGAGCGACTGGCTCGGAAGACGCAAGCTGCTTGCCGCGCTGGGCTACGGTCTTGCCGCCTTCACCAAGCCAGTCTTTCCACTCGCGCCGTCGGTGGGCTGGCTCATTGCGGCGCGCTTCATTGACCGTGTCGGCAAGGGCATTCGCGGTGCGCCCCGCGACGCGCTAGTGGCCGACCTGAGCCCGCTGCATCTGCGAGGCGCGAGTTTCGGCTTGCGGCAATCCCTTGACACGGTCGGCGCCTTTCTCGGGCCGCTGCTCGCCATCGGTCTCATGCTGGTGACCGCCGACAACTTTAGGTTCGTGTTCTGGGTCGCGGTGGCGCCGGCATTCCTGTCCCTGCTTTTGATCGTCCTTGCAGTGCGCGAGCCGCAGCGCCCCGCCGACCTGCGCCGGATCGGCAATCCGATCAGCCGGCCAGAGCTGGGCCGGCTCGGCAGTGCCTACTGGTGGGTGGTGGCGTTAGCCGCCGTGTTCACGCTCGCGCGCTTCAGCGAGGCCTTTCTACTGCTCAAGGCGCAATCTGTGGGCCTCTCGGTCGCCCTCATCCCGGCCGTGCTCGTGCTGATGAACATCGTCTATGCGCTGGCGGCCTACCCTGCGGGCGTGCTGTCCGACCGCTTGGGTCGCGGCGCCCTCCTCCTCGCCGGACTGATCGTGCTCATCCTCGCCGACCTGCTCCTTGCCACCGCCGAGAGCCTGCCCGCCGTCGCCGTCGGCGTGGCTGCCTGGGGCCTCCACCTGGGATTGACGCAGGGGCTCCTTGCCACCCTCGTCGCCGACACCGCCCCGGCCGAGCTGCGCGGAACGGCCTTCGGCGTGTTCAACCTCATCTGCGGAGGGGCGATCCTGGCAGCAAGCCTCATTGCTGGAACGCTGTGGGACTGGATGGGCCCACAGGGCACCTTCTTGGCTGGCGCCGGCTTCGCGGCCGCGGCGCTCGCGGGCCTCGTCCTGATCCGCAGCCGCTTGCCAAAGAACGGGACCCTGTCCTGATGTCAGGCGCCCGGCCACATCACACCGCGGTCAGCGCCGCATCGATATCGGCGGCAAGATCCTCGAAGGCTTCGAGCCCGACCGAGAGCCGCACCATGCCGTCGGTGATGCCGAGTTCGGCCCGCGCCTCCGGCTTGAGCCGCTGGTGTGTGGTAGTCGCGGGATGCGTGATGAGGCTTTTCGCGTCACCAAGATTGTTCGAGATCTTGACGAGCTCCAGTGCATTCATGAAGCGGAACGCGGCCGCCTTGCCGCCTTCGATATCGAAGGTCACCACCTGGCCGCCGCCCGTCATCTGCCGCCGCGCCAGCTCCGCCTGCGGATGGTCCTCGCGCCCGCAGTACCGCACGCGCGAGAGCCCGCGCCGCCCGGCCAGGTAATCGGCGAGCTTGGCTGCCGTCTCGCACTGCGCCTTGACCCGCAGCGGCAGCGTCTCGAGGCTCTTCAGCATGACCCAAGCGTTGAACGGGCTCATGCTGGGGCCGGTCTGACGCAGGAACGTGTGCAGGTGATCTTTGAGGTATTTTTGCGACGACAGCACTACGCCGCCGAGACACCGCCCCTGCCCGTCAATGTGCTTGGTCGCCGAATAGACGACGACATCGGCGCCGTGCTGCAGCGGCTTTTGCAGCAGCGGCGTCGCAAAGACATTGTCGACGATGACGGTAATGCCCAGCTTTTTGGCGATCTCGGACACCGCCTTGATATCGACGAGGTCGAGTGTCGGGTTGGCCGGGGTCTCAAAAAAGAAGGCCTTCGTGTTGGGCCTGACTGCCTTCTTCCAAGCCTCGATGTCAGGTCCGTGCACCAGCGTCGAGGCGATCCCAAAGCGCGGACAGAGATCCTCCACCACATAGCGGCACGAGCCGAACAGCGCGCGCGCTGCCACCACGTGATCGCCGGCCTTGAGCATCGACAGTAGAGAGGCGGTGACCGCTGCCATGCCGGTGGCAGTGGCGCGCGCGGCCTCCGCGCCTTCCAGCAGCCGCATGCGCTCCTCGAACATGCTGACGGTGGGGTTGGAAAAGCGCGAATAGATGAAGCCCGGCCGCTCGTCCTTGAACAGCGCTTCGGCGTCTTCCGCACGCTCGTAGACATATCCCTGGGTCAGGAACATCGCCTCCGAAGTCTCGCCGAATTGCGACCGGAGCGCGCCGCCGTGCACGAGCAGTGTCTCCGGCCGCAGGGTCCGCGGCTTAGTGGTTTCCCTCTTGTTGTCTGCCATCGACGTTCCCCTTGCACGTTGGCACCTGGCCAAACAAAAACCCCGGCTCGACTTCAACGCCGGGCCGAAGGCCGGCGCACGAGCCAGGGTGCGTGCCCGGCCTTTTAGCAAGATGTTTTACGTGGCTGCAAGCCGGCCGGCCAAATCACCACGATGCGTCGCTATCAATCGCATAAGGGGCGCTCCGCGCGAGGTCAAGCGCCAAGCGATGCCCAAACACCTCGCGGCTTCCTCTGTTGCGCCCGTTTGCCCGCTGTTGCATTGACCTGGCGCCCGCATGTGCGACACTGCCGCAGCGGGGGACCCTGCGGGAGAAAGATCATGTGGCAGGCATCTACGTTCGAGGCCTTGCCCAATTGGCAGGTGCTCGTCTTCTTCACCACCCTCGTACTGTGGTGGTCGATGATGCGCCCGGCCATGGTCCGTGACTATGACGGCCGCCGCCTGCCTGCCAACCCGAGCGCGCGCTTTTTGTTCACGTTCCTGAGCGTGCTCGTCTACGTTTCGCTGGTCATCGCCTTTCATACGTTCGGCGAGATCGCGACCCGCATCGGCCACTCGCTGCCGATGATCGGCGGCTTCATCGACAACTTCAAGGATCAGGCGCCATTGCTTGCTGCCGTTTCGCTCGGCGGTCTGCTGCAGCTCTCCTTCTTCCGCGACATCGAGCGCTCTTTGCTCGTATGGCTACACAGCGCCCGCCACCTGCACGCGGACGGTGTCGCGCTGGCGGCGCATCTAACCCGCAGCGGATTTACCCCGAGCGAGGACGAGAAGCGTCGCAATCGTGAGGCCGCCAAGAAGTATGGCGTCTACGTCACCGACGACGATGTCGATGGAGTTGGCCTCGTCACCTTCAACAACTGGCGCAAGGTGGCGACACTGCTCAGACTGTTGCGCGAGTGGAACAATGAGGAGCGCCGGGTCCTCGAGAACAACGATATGAAGCTGCTGGCCGAAGCCGAAACGGCCCACGAGCGCAAGACGCAGCTCGCTATGACCATCATTAAGATGGTTGAGCAGGTTGGCAAGGGCGGCAATACCTCCAAGCTGCTGGCCGAAGTGCTCAAGATGCTCTCCGACACCCCCCATCTCGATCGCGCGGGGGTGGCCGCCGTCGAGGCCAGGATGCGCAGCATGCTCGCCGACGACGGTCAGCTTGCCGCGGGGCCGCTGCGCCTCAGCGGGCAGGAGCTGCGCAACCATCTCGGCCAGATCGAGGGCTATTTCCAGATCGAATACGAGATGCTGCTTCAGCAGGTCTCCGAACTTGCCGCCAAGTCCGTGATTCTGGCCGGCGAGGCGGCACCCGAACGTCTCGAACAGCTCCGCGCCGTGGGCTTTGAGGGCCTCGGCCGCATCGAGCCGATCAACTTCGACCGCATCCTGTGGCTGTTCCTGATCGTGGCCTTTGGCGGCTTCCTGGTGCTGTTCCTCGGCCGCATCGGCTCCACCCAGCAGCAGGGCAGCGCGGAAGGGCTTGCGCGCTTTGCCTTCGTCATGTCTACGGCGGCGCTGATCGGCGCCATTGTCGGCTCACAGCGCCGCCTTGCGCGCGCCCCGATCACGCCCTGGAGCAACTACCTCATCGCCGGCATCGTCGCCGCTGCCTTCTTTGTCGGCGTGCAGCAGATTAGCCAGCTCATCAAGGACTATCTCGGCATCCAGCCGCCCCCTGGACAGCAGCCGTTCACGCTGTACCGCATGCTGCCGTGGACCTTGCTACCGCTGTTGTTGACCGTCGGCATTTGCCGTCTGGCGAGGCTGCCGCGGTGGCCTCATCTGCCTGGCCTCAACGCCTATCACGGGCTCTGGGAGCGCCTTCTCGACGGTTTTGCGCTCTCCGCTGTGCTGCTTATCGCCTATTTGCTGGCATTTTCGTTGCACGAACCGCTCGGCATCGAGCTGCCGAAAGGCCTGCGCGACCAGATGGCCCAGCCGCGCCTGCTGCCCATACCGATCTACTTTCCGCTGCTCGGCCTCGGCTTCTTCATTGGCTTCTTCGTGGTTCGCGACGTACGCCGTGCCGCCCACGCCAGGATCGTTGACCTCTCTGTTCCCGCCCAAACCTCGGCCGTGGCTGCCGGCTCTGCCTCGCGCGCAGCCCGACCGACGCCGGCCTGAGCGGGTGCTGAAGGTCAGGCGCCGCGCCGTCCGTCGAGCGACCAGCCACCCGCCCCCGCCATGGCCAGCACCAGGAAGCCGCCGGTGATGGCGATGTTCTTCATGAAATGGATCATTTGGCCCTGGTCGGCGGGCTGGAAGTGGAACAGCAAGCCGGCGAGCAGGGTGAACCCGGCAAGCGCGATGGCGGCAAGCCGGGTCTGCCAGCCGGCCGCCACCATGAGCCCGCCGACCAGTTCCACCACGATCACCAGCGGCAGCAGCATGCCCGGCACGCCCCGGCTTTCCATGTATTTGGCGGTGCTCTCATAGCCCCAGACCTTGCCCCAACCCGACTGGACGAAGATCGCGGCAAGCATCACCCGGCCGAGGAGGCCGGCCGCATTTCCGAGCGTGTCCTGCATGGTCCCTCTCCCATCCGCGGCGCGCAACCGCGCTGACCGATGTGCGCCAGGATGATAGCCGTTTCGCAACCGGTCCGCGGCCGACTGACGCAATTTTGAACAGTGCCAAAGCGAGGCTAGCGACCGGTCGCCTCAACTTGCGCCTGAGCGGAGGTTCCGGCCTCGGTCGACATCACCGCGGCGAGCATGAAGGCACCGAACAGCGCGAACGATGCGGCAATGACCAGAATGCGCGACATGGCAATCTCCTGCAATTGCCCACATCCTTGCCGCCCACAGCACTTGAGAGCTGTTTCCCAGGGAACACCACGCCGTCCGCGGCCGCAAAGGCGCATCCGCCCAAGTTCTTCAGTGCTCGCCCTGTGGGGCCCGCCCCGGCGCGGGAAACGAATGCCGACGAAGAGGCCAATCGGTCCCCCTACCCTGCCTCCCCCTAGTGCGCCGCTTCCCAGTTGTCGGCGGCCTTGGCGTCGACGTGGATCGGCACCGAGAGCTGCAGCTTCGGCTCGCACGCCTTCTCCATCACGCCCACGACCGTGGCGATTGTCTCGGTCACCTCCGCCTCCCTGACTTCGAAGATCAGTTCATCGTGCACCTGCAGCAGCATGCGCGCCGAAAGCCCGGCCGCCGCGAGCGCCGCCGGCATACGAATCATAGCCCGGCGGATGATGTCGGCAGCACTGCCCTGGATCGGCGCGTTGATCGCCGCCCGCTCCAGAAAGCCGCGCATGGAGGGATTGCGCGTGTTGATCTCGGGGTAATGGATGCGCCGGCCGAAGATGGTCTCCACGTACCCCTTCTCCCGCGCCGCTTGTTTAGTCGCCTCCATGTAGTTGCGGATGCCAGGGAAGCGCTCGAAGTAGGTCTTGATGTAGGCGCCGGCCTCCTCGCGCGAGATACCGAGCTGGTTGGCGAGCCCGAACGGCGAGATGCCGTAGATGATGCCGAAGTTGATCGCCTTGGCGCGGCGACGCACCTCCGCCGGCATGCCCGCGACCGGCACGCCGAACATCTCCGACGCCGTCATGGCGTGGATGTCGAGCCCTTCCTCGAACGCAGCCTTGAGTTGCGGAATATTGGCGATGTGAGCGAGCACGCGGAGCTCGATCTGGCCGTAGTCGGCGGAGATGAGCTTGTGTCCCTTTTCCGCGATGAAGGCAGTGCGGATCTGCCGGCCCTCCTTGGTGCGGATCGGAATGTTCTGCAGGTTGGGCTCGTTCGACGCCAGCCGACCGGTGGTGGTGGCGGCGAGCGCGTAGCTTGTGTGGATGCGGCCCGTCTCCTCGTTGATGTAGCCGGGCAGCGCGTCGGTATAGGTGGAGCGCAGCTTCGTGAGCTGCCGCCACTCGAGCATCAGGTTGATGAGCTTGCGCGCATCTGGCGCCAGCTCCTCGTTGGCCGCCAGATCGTCGAGCACGCTGGCCCGCGTCTCCCACTGGCCGGACTTGGTGCGCTTGCCGCCCGGCAGCCCGAGCCTGTCGAACAGGAGTTCGCCGAGCTGGCGCGGCGAGCCCAGGTTGAAGTGATGCCCGACGAGACCTGCTACTTCCTCCTCGAGCCGCACGATGCCCTGCGCGAACTGCCCGGAGAGGCGCGTAAGTATGCCGCGGTCGACCTTGATGCCGGCCCGCTCCATGTCGGCGATGACCGGCACCAGCGGCCGCTCCAGCGTCTCGTAGACCGTGGTCAGCCGCTCGGCCGGCAGCCGCGGTTTGAGCGCGGTCCACAGCCGGATGGCCACGTCGGCGTCCTCGGCCGCGTACTCGGTGGCCTTGTCGAGGGGCACTGCCGCGAAGGTCTTCTCCGACTTCTTGGCGCCCGGCGCGTGCAGGATCACTTGGTCGAAGCTGACGCAGGTGTGGCCGAGGTGGCGCTCGGCGAGGTCGTCTAGGCCGTGGCTTCCCTTGCCCGCATCGAGCGCATAGGAGATGAGCATGACGTCGTCGATCGGAGCCAGCTTCAGTCCATAGCGGGCGAGCAGCAGCGTATCGTACTTGAGGTTCTGTCCGATCTTGAGCACCGCGGGGTCTTCGATCAGGGGCTTCAAGATGTCCAGCGCCTGACGCACCGGAACCTGCGGCAGCCCGACGCCGCCCGTGAAATCGAGCTGGCTTGCTGACGGTCGATGCCCGAGCGGCACATAGCATGCGATGCCCGGCTCGATCGCAAGCGAAAGGCCGACGAGCTCCGCCCGCATTGCATCGAGGCTGGTTGTTTCCGTGTCGAAAGCTACTCGACCGGCCTCGCGCGCCCGGGCGACCCATTGCTCGAGCTGGGCGGGTGTGGTGACTGTCTCGTACCTGCTACGATCGATGGCAGGGGTTCTCGCCGCCTTGGCGGCGAATTGCGCCATGGCAGCCGGCGTTCCCTCCACCGTCGGCTCCACCCGGACCGCGGTCGCCGCCGCACCGCCGCGGCCGGCCCCCGGCTTGGCACTCGGCGCGGCTGCCCTCGCGGTGGCGGGGGGCGGCGCCTGCGGCAGCTCCACTCCGAGTTTCTCTGCGATCCGCCGCGTCAGCGCAGTGAACTCCATCTCCCGCAGGAAGCCGAGGAGCGCCTTAGGATCGGGCTCCTGCACGCCCATGCACTCGATGCTGAATTCGACCGGCACATCGTCCTTGAGCCGCACCAGCTCGCGGGAGATGCGCGCTTGCTCGGCGAATTCGATCAGCTTCTCGCGTCGCTTCGGCTGCTTGATCTCGCCGGCCCGCGCGAGCAGCGTGTCGAGATCGCCGTACTCTTTGATCAGCTCAGCCGCCGTCTTCACCCCGATGCCAGGTACGCCCGGCACGTTGTCGGTCGAATCGCCGGCCAGCGCCTGCACGTCAACGACCTTTTCCGGCGGCACGCCGAAGCGTTCGATCACCTCCTCGCGGCCGATCCTCCGATTTTTCATGCTGTCGAGCATAACGACGCCTGGCCGAACGAGCTGCATCAGGTCCTTGTCGGAGGAGACGATGGTCACGTCCCCGCCCTTGACCACCGCGTCCTTGGCGTAGGTTGCTATGAGATCGTCCGCCTCGTAGCCCTCCTGCTCGATGCAGGCGACGTTGAAGGCCTTGACCGCGGCCCGGATGAGCTTGAACTGCGGGATCAGTTCTTCCGGTGCAGGCGGCCGGTGCGCCTTGTAGTCGGCATAGAGATCGTTGCGGAACGTCTTTTCGCTGGCGTCGAAGATGACGGCGATGTGGGTCGGCCGATCCGAAAGCTTGGAGTCGCCCAACAGCTTCCACAGCATGCCGCAGAACCCGTGCACCGCCCCGACGGGCAGCCCGTCGGATGGCCGCGTGAGGGGCGGCAGCGCGTGAAAAGCGCGAAAGATGTAGCCCGAGCCGTCGACCAGATAGACGTGGCTGCCTTTGACGATGGGAACGGGCTCGCCCTCGGGACAGGTCGAACCGGTCCCGCCCGCGCCCTTCTGCGCTGTGTCGTTCATGAGGGGCAAGTATAGGGCTTGCCGCAGTCGCGGTCAGCCCGCCCGACGCCCGCGCGCAGCGCAAGCAGTGATCTTGCCGCTCGACGCGTGTTCGGCTCTGGCTAGGCCGCCGGACGGATGTTCGACCGCTTCACCGTGTCGAGGTTCTTGCCCTCGATGCGCAACAGCTTGGTCGCGTCCGTCCGCTTCGGCGAGTGCACCGCGCCGACGTCGTAGAAGTGCGCCATGCCGGGCCTGAGCTCGTAGGTCCTGACCGGCTCGACCAGCGCCGGCTCCTCGCCCTTGGCGGCGCGCACGATTTTCCAATCCGTCATTTCCGTGACGCCGGCAACCTGCCCGTAGATCGCCCAGCTTGGCCCGTGATCGTGAGCGGCCGAGCTTGCCGGCCCGTTGTAGACGTGAGCGCAGATGCAGAACCCGAGTTTTGCATCCTCATAGAGGATCTCGCGTGGCTTAGTACGGTCGGGCCCGAAGTTCTCCGCCAGAAAGCCCTCGTCGCTGAGCGCCCTCTCGACGAAGCGGCACACTGATCGCCGGCCCTCGCTTGAGGCATCGCGCTCGAGCGCGGCGCGGATATCGGCCGCCAGCTGCTGCAGCGTATAGGACATTGGGCCATATCTCCGAAACGTGCCACGCCCATTTGTGCGGCCTGCTCGATCGCGGGTCAAGGCACCAGCACCGCTGCTCCCACCAGCTCTCCGGCGCGCAAGGCTGTGAGCGCCGCGTTGGCCTCGGCGAGCGGCATGGGAACGACATGGGTGCGCACCGGCACTTGCGGGGCCAGCGCCAGGAACTCGACGGCATCGCTGCGGGTGAGGTTGGCCACCGAACGCACCGTTCGCTCGCCCCATATGAGATCGTAACGCATCTGCGGAATGTCGCTCATATGAATGCCGGCGAGCACGACCACGCCGCCCTTGCGCACCGCCGCCAGTGCCGCCGGAACCAGTGCGCCGACCGGCGCGAAGACGATGGCGGCGTCGAGCTCGCGCGGCGGCTTCTCGTCGGACCCCGCCGCCCACGCGCACCCGAGCGACAGGGCGAACTCCTGCGCCTTGGCGTCGCCTGGCCGGGTGAAGGCATAAACGTGCTGGCCTTTGAACCGCGCCACCTGTGCGATGATGTGGGCCGCCGCGCCGAAGCCGTAGATGCCGAGGTGCTCGGCCTCTTGCGTGAACCGCCAGGATCGGTAGCCGATGAGCCCGGCGCACATCAGCGGGGCGGCTTCCACGTCCGAGTAGGCCCCGCCCACGGCAAAGCAATACTCGGCACGGGCCACCGCGTAGTCTGCATAGCCGCCGTCGATTGTGTAGCCCGTGAACCCGGGGCGGTCGCACAAGTTTTCCAGCCCCGACCGGCAGAACCGGCATCTCCCGCACGTGCTGCCGAGCCAAGGCACGCCGACGCGCTCGCCGACGGTGAAGCCCACAACGCCCGCGCCGACACGAGTAATGCGGCCGATGATCTCGTGTCCCGGCACGATCGGAAGCTTGGGCTTCGTGAGATCGCCGTCGACGATGTGGAGGTCCGTGCGGCACACCCCGCAGGCGACGACGTTAACCAGGATCTCGCCCGGGCCGGGCTCCGGAACCGGGCGATCGAGCCGACGCAGCGGCTGACCCTGGCGCTCGAGGACCATGGCCTTCACGTAACTCACTCCTGTTGACTGCGTTTGATGTACGCTCGGCTCGAGCAAACATACAGTTTGATCCGCATCAACGCCGTAAGGGCAAGATATCCCGACTGTGGAGCTTGGCCGCCAGGCTCAGCGTAAAGGAGACTGACATGTACAAGCACGTGCTCGTGGCGACCGACGGATCGGAGCTGGCGCAGAAGGCCGTCGACCAGGGCTTGGCCCTTGCCAAGGCGCTTGGCGCCAAGGTGACGGCGGTGACCGTGACCGAGCCGTGGCCGGTCACCATGGCGGG
>DATLZB010000039.1:0-4519 GCA_035574175.1 Hyphomicrobiaceae bacterium | reverse complement strand
ATGGATGCCATCTTCGACCGCGCCGCCGATCTCTGGGTTGCGACGCATCAAGCCGGTCGCCCGCAGAAGGACGCCGATCTCATCATCGCAGCCACCGCACCGGAGCACGGGCTCACGCTCGTGACTGGGAATAGCGCCCACTTCTCCTGGATTCCTGGGCTGACCGTCGAAGACTGGCGGCAGCCATGAGATTGGGGCGCGCTTGCGTCAAAGAATAATCCGCTCGATCTCGTCCACGCTAACCGCGTCGTTCGTGCGGTCGTAGAGCTTCGTCGTCCGCGGCGATTCATGGGCGGCGATTTGCTGGGCGTTCTCCAGTGTGCCCCCATTGAGGAGGTAGGCGGTAATCCCGGTCGCCCGGAAGCTATGGCAACAGACAGAGGGCGGCAACCCCGCCCAGGCCGCCCGCCGTTTGATCATCGCGAGCACTTCCCGGCGGTCCATGCGCCGGTCAGTAAGCTGGCCTTTGCGGTCAATCGTGCGATAGAGCGGCGACGTTTTCAGGCCGCCGGCAATTACGAGGTATGTGTCAACGAACTCCTCCGCCTTATGATGCACGGGCAATTCGTGCACCTTGCCGCCTTTTTCGTGCAGCCGGAACCACATGCGCTTGCCCTGCGGGTAGTAATCTTCGACGTTCATGGCGACCACGGCGCCGACCCGAGCGAAGCTGTAGATCATCGTGGCGATGAGCGCACGGTCCCGCATGCCGGCGAGGGTCGTGATATCGATGCTCTTGATGTCACCGAGCGCCCCAAATTAGGCCACCCTTGAGCGCCTCCAAATTAGGCAGGGGTGTAATTGTTCACAGCTACCATTGGTACAGTTCTTTGGCACTGGTCGCACGCTCCGGAGTGAGCATAACCGGCGGCCGCGCGAGATTCACTACTTTTTTGGCGATCCGAGCCGATGAGCGCCTGGCCTAATTTGACCTTTGAGCGCCCCCCGGCCGGGTGGCCTATTTTGCATCCTGAGCGCCCCCCTCGGCGCTGGCCGGTTTTGCCTTCTCCGGCGCCTTGGTTTTCGGTGGCTCCTTGGGGTCCTTGGCCGGCTCATCGGCTGCTTTGCCGGGGCGCTCGGCGACACGCTCGGCGCCGCGTCCTGGGTTCTGCAGCCGATAGCTTTTGCCGGTGAGCTGGATGATCTCGGCATGGTGCAAGAAGCGGTCGAGGATGGCGGTGGCGGCGGGGACGTCGCCGATCAGCTTGCCCCAATCTTCGAGCGGCCGGTTGCTGGTCATCATGGTCGAACGCGTCTCGTGGCGGCGCATGATGATCTCGAAGAGATACTCGCCGGAACGCTTGGGCAGTTGCTTCATGCCCATGTCGTCGATGATCAAGAGATCGGGCTTGAGGTAGCGCGTCAGGACCTTGTCTTCCTGGCCGACGGCGCCGGTGGTGTCGTCATGCAGGAAGTCGCGGACGACGTCGAAGATCGAGCGGTACAAGACAGCGAAGCCGGCCTTGATCGCTTGATAGCCGAGCGCTTGCACGAGATGACTTTTTCCCAGGCCTGGGGGTCCCAGCCACAAAACGTCGCGGGCCTGGCGGATGAACTGGCCGGTGGCCAGGTCGAAGACCTGCTTCTTCTTGATCGAGGGATTGAACGACCAGTCGAAGTTATCGAGCGTCTTGAGATCGCGGAAGCAGGCGACCTTGACGCGACGCTTGAGGAGCCGATCGGAGCGCGTCAACAATTCATCTTGCAACACGAGTTCGAGGAACTCGGCGTGCGTGAGATGGTGGCTCTGCGCCTCGTGCAGACGCACGTCAAGGCTCTGGAGCAGGCCCGAGAGGCGTAGTTGTTTGAGAGCATGACGCAAGCGGTCGTTCATGGAAGCGTTCTCCTTGGAGTGAAGCCACAGCGATGGTAAGCCGGCGCCAACGTGACGCCGGCACGAGTGACAGAGGTGTGACAACGCGCTCTCACGAGTCGTGGTCTTTCCATCAGCAGCGCCTTGCAGACCACTATTCCGCGCGAACAGAGAGAGGCTAGCCGGGGTCCAGGGGCGGCAATGAGCGCCCTGGTCGAGGCACGATGCCTCGAAATACCTGCATGGAGGCTGAGCGCCCAGGTACTTCGCCTCCAGATCGTTGCTGCCGCGTGCTGGTAGTGACATTGGTGTGTCATGGCAACGTCCCTCCCTGGATGGCGGCGTGGACGAACTGGCTGTAATCCGTGAGCGGCCGGATCAAGGCGTGCTCGTGCATGAAGGCGAAGACTTCCGGAGACGGCGTGGTCAACGGCGCGCGTTTCAAGAGTTGCCGCAGCGTGCGCAGCCGGTACGAGGCGTGGGACAGCGCGATTTCGCAGGCTTTTTCCAGGGTTTCATGGGGGTGGCGTTCGCCCAGATGACGCAGGCCCTGCAGCACGCGCACGCCTTCGATGCCTCGATTGGCAAGCATCGCCTCGGCCCAGCGCGTCGTCATGGGACCGATGCGCCCCACCCGCACCAAGAGCCACTCGGCGCCGCGCTCGACCGCGCTGATCTTTTGGTCGGCGATGTGCAGCGGTTGCGTGCTGAACTTCCCCACCTCCACCCGCACGTGCACGGCGATCGACGTCAGCTTCTGATCCAGGATGCGCACCAGCCGGCCGTCCCAGCGGACCCACACTTGGCGGCCCAGATACTCCGGCGGCACCGAGTAGTACGCCCGCGCCACCTCGACGTGGCCGTCGCGATGCACCGTGCGCCGGCCTTCCTCGAAGAACGGGAAACGCTCCGCCGGCAACGGCTGCAAGGCCGGCCGCTCCATTTCGATGAACACCTTGCCGACCTGCTGGCGAATCGTGCCGTGGATGCGCACGTCCGCGACCGTCGTCTCCCAATCCAGCAGATGCCGATTCTCTTCTTCCAGGCTGGTGAACTGGCAACCCTGCAGCGCGTTCTTCTTCACGTAGCCGACGCCCGACTCGATCTTGCCCTTGTGCCGCGGCGTGCGCGGCTTGGTCGGCAGCACGGCCAGACCGTAGTGCTCGGCAAACGAACGCAGCTTGGGATTTAGCTCCGGATCGAACCAGTCGGGTTGCTCGACGCCGGCCTTGAGATTGTCGAGCACGAGCGTCTTAGGTACGCCGCCGAAGTGATAGAGCGCATTCTCCAAACAGCGCAGGAACTCCTCCGTGGTCTGCCGATAAACCGCTTCGCTATAGCCCTTGCGCGAATGACTGAGCACGATGCGAAAGACATGCGTGCGGCGCTGACGGCCATCGCTTTGCCGGATCGGGATGGCCGTGCCGAAATCGACCTGGGCCTCGTCGCCCGGAGCGCACTCCAGGCGGCGAAACGGCAACGGCTGACCGTCGTCGAGGCGCCGGACGAACCGACGCACGCTATGGTACTTGCCGACAAAGCCGTGCTCGCGGACCAGGTCCTGATAGATGCGCTGCGCCGTCAGCCCGAGCTGCAGCTTGGCCACGATCACCGATCGCCACGACTCGCACAGACTGACTTGCTTGCCGGGCGACGTGCTCTCGGTCGGCGCCATCACCGCCGCCGTGATCGCCGCCGGCACCACGCTCAACGACGCTTCCGAGCCGATGCTCGGCGCCGGCAAGAGCGCGTTCGCCGGATCCTCGGCAGACCCTTCGGCGCCTTCCGCCGAGCCGATGAGCGCCTGGCCTATTTTGAAGTCCTGAGCGCCCCCGCGCGGGTGGCCTATTTTGCAGCCGTGAGCACCCCCCGCAGGGTGGCCTAATTTGCAATTGCTGGCGCCCCCGTCGGACGCCGGCGCGTCGCTTGCCTGGCTATTGGCTTGAATGTGCCGGGCCACCGTGTCCCGATGAACGCCTAACTCCTTGGCAATCCGGCGGATAGACCAGCGGCGCTGATAAAGAGCAACGATCCCGTCGAGCTTGGCCATGTTGAGTCGGTTTGCCATGAATACCTCCATCCGCTGGGCTCACGGAAGGCAGTAAACAGCAAACCACGCGCTCCTCAAAGTGGCCTATTTTGAGAGCGCTCAGAGGTGGCCTAATTTGGGCGCTCGCTGACAGAATGACGAAGAAGTACGTACCGGGCGGGGCCGAAGCGAGTTTTGATCCGGCCTTCGTACTTCTTTATTCTTGCGCCCCGGAGTTTGGCCGTCATCCGGCGGTGCGACGAATCCAAACCGCAGTCGATTCCATTCTTCCTACGAGAATTGCCTGATATACTGGCCGGTTGTCTATGGTGAAGTGCTGGAAATCCTCGTTTCACACCCAGCATCGCGAGCGTTTCGGCTGACAAACCCGCAAGAATATTTGTATCGCCACTGTCTTTGTCGCATCCCCCGTGGTATCTTGGCCGTCTCTCAGGATGCCAACCTATCGCTGGGATGCAGCTGACGTGAGTCGCGCCCATGCGTCTGCCCACGCGTTCGGCCCTGGTCCGCCTTGCTCGCATTGACGACCGATCCGCGCCGGCGCCCGGCTCAGCGCCAACACCCTGGCCAGCACTGGCGTAGTGAAACGGTGGCTGAGCTTGGCGGTGCCGTGCTGCTGCGGCTCCTGGGCCTCGACCACGACGCCGACCTGGGCG
>DATLZB010000038.1:0-9145 GCA_035574175.1 Hyphomicrobiaceae bacterium | reverse complement strand
ATGGCCACGCCCTGCACGCCGACCGCCAGCCGCGCCGCGTTCATTATCAGGAACATGGCGGCGAGTCCGCGGTTCTCCTCGCCGACGAGGTACCCGACGGCCCCTTCTTTCTCGCCGTAGGCCATCGTGCACGTCGGGCTGCCGTGGATTCCCATCTTGTGCTCGATGCCGAGGCAAGCAATGTCGTTGCGCGCGCCCAGCGAGCCGTCCCCGTTCACCAGGAACTTTGGGACCAGGAACAGTGAGATGCCCTTGGTTCCGGCCGGCGCATCGGGCAGCCTGGCGAGCACCATGTGGACGATGTTGCTTGCCAGCTCATGCTCGCCGAAGGTGATGAAGATCTTGGTGCCGTAGAGCCGATAGGTGCCGTCCGCCTGCCGCTCGGCGCGGGTTTTGAGCGCGCCGAGATCGGAGCCGGCGTGCGGCTCGGTGAGATTCATGGTTCCGGTCCACTCCCCGCTCACCATTTTCGGCAGGTAGCGGGCCTTGAGTTCTTGTGATCCCAAGGCCTCGAGAGCCCCGACTGCGCCTTGTGTCAGCAGCGGGCAAAGGCCAAACGCCAGATTAGCCGAGTTCCAGATTTCGCACGCCGCCATGGCGACGATCTCCGGCAATCCCTGTCCCCCCCACTCCTCAGGACAGGGCAGCGCGTTCCAGCCGGCCTCGGCGAACGCCTTGTAGGCTTGGTCCCAACCGGGCGGCGTCACCACTCTTCCGTTGTCGAGCCTGCACCCCGTCCGGTCGCCGCTAGCATTGATCGGCTCGAGCACGGAAGCCGCGAACTTGCCTGCCTCGTCGAGGATCGAGCGGATCGTGTCCTCGTCGAGTCCGTCGTAAACCCCTTGGGAGGGCCCCGGCACATCGGCCACGGCCTTGAGCGCGTTCATGATGTCGTCTACGGGAGCCTGGTAGCTCATGTGGCTGTCGTCCTCGCGCGGGTGTGCCGGCAAGCTTAGGCCGTAGCCCCGGCGGCGGAAAGAGAAGAAGGCGATCGGGCCGGCGATGCCTGTGGTGAAAGCGACGCCTGAGAACATTGCGCGCGCCGCCGAGGCGCTCAAGGCCGGCCGGCTGGTTGCCTTTCCGACCGAGACCGTCTACGGCCTCGGTGCCGACGCGACCAACGCGCGGGCGGTGGCGGAGGTGTTTGCGGTCAAGGGCCGGCCGACCTTCAATCCGCTCATTGTGCACGTCGCCGATCGAGCCCGAGCCGAGACGTTCGCCGTCTTCACCGAAAAGGCGCGCCGTCTCGCCGGCGCTTTCTGGCCGGGGCCGCTGACGCTGGTCCTCGGGCGCCGCTCTGGTTCTCCCCTTGCCGATCTCGCCACCGCCGGGCTCGACACCGTGGCTGTGCGCGTGCCCGACCATCCCGTCGCGCGGGCTCTGCTCCAATCCGCCGCCATTCCGCTCGCCGCCCCGTCAGCCAATCGCTCCGGCCATGTAAGTCCAACCCGGGCCGAGCACGTGCTGGCCGATCTCGGCGACGCCCCTGCGCTCATTCTCGACGCCGGTCCGACCGCCCACGGCATTGAGTCGACCGTTCTCGATGCGGCCGGCGACCACGTTTTCCTTTTGCGGCCGGGAGCCGTCCCGGCCGACGCGGTCGAAGCCGTGCTAGGCGAGTCGCTGGTGCGCGGAGAGCTGGCCGACGGCCGGCCGCGCTCGCCAGGGCAGCTCGCCCGCCACTACGCGCCGGCGACACCGTTGAGATTGAACGCACACTTCGCGGCCCCGGATGAAGCGCTGCTGGCGTTCGGCGGGGCTCCGCCGCATCAGGGCCTCCTTATCAACCTGAGCCCGTCCCGCGACCTTGTCGAGGCTGCCGCCAACCTGTTCGCCGCCCTGCGCACGCTCGACAACGCCCGCGTGCGTGCCATTGCCGTGATGCCGATACCCGAGACGGGTCTCGGCGAGGCCATCAACGATCGTCTCCGCCGGGCTGCACACCCGTCCGTCAAGGACTGATGTCTTCACCCCTGCAATGCTAAGCTTGGTGCGGCCTTTGATCGGAGTCTTGAGTGAGAATGACCGCCCCGCCCGTTTGCAACGGCCTCCTCGCGCCAACCCCGGACCTGATTGCCCGCTTCAGTGCGATTGTGGGCGCCGAGCACGCGCTCACCGACTCCGATCAGCAGCTCCCCTATCTCAGAGAGATGCGCGATCTCTACCATGGCCGCTCGCCGGTCGTGCTGCGTCCGGGCACGGTGGAGCAGGTCCAGCGGATCATGGCGCTTGCCAACGAGGCGCGCGTTGCCATCGTCCCTCAGGCCGGCAACACCGGCCTCGTGGGGGCCCAGATCCCCTACGAAGGGGGAACCGAGGTGGTGCTGTCCATCGCCCGTCTGAACAGGCTGCGCGGCATCGATCCTGCCGGCTTGACCATGACGGTCGAAGCCGGCATGACCCTCGCTGACTGTCAGGCCGCCGCCGAAGAGGTCGACCGCCTGTTTCCCCTCAGTCTTCCCTCGCAAGGGAGTTGCCGCATCGGCGGCAATATCGCCACCAATGCCGGAGGGGTTGCCGTTCTCGCCTATGGCAACATGCGTCAGCTCGTGCTTGGTCTTGAGGTGGTGCTGGCCGACGGCCGCCTCTGGAACGGCCTCAAGGCGCTCAAGAAGGACAACACCGGCTACGACCTGCGCGACCTGTTCATCGGCTCGGAAGGCACGCTCGGTATCATCACGGCGGCCGTGTTGAAGCTTTTTCCTCGCCCTGCTGAGAAGGCCACCGCCTTTGTCGCTCTGCCGAGCATCGAGGCCACTCTGGATCTGTTCACGCGGGCGCTCGCCGCGGCCGGCACTAACCTGACCGCTTTCGAGTTCATGGCACGTAGCGGCCTCGAGATGGTGGACCGTCACATCGCTGGCGCCCGCGTCCCGCTTGCCATGACTGCGCCGTGGTACGTGCTGCTCGAGATATCGGGGGCCAAGGAGGATGGTGCGACCGAGCGTACCCTCGAGAGTGTCCTCGCCGACGCCGCCGAGCACGGTATCGTCACCGATGCCGTCATCGCCCGCTCGCTCGCCCAGGCGGCGAAGCTTTGGCGCCTGCGTGAGGAATTGCCCGACGCGCAAAAGCCCGAGGGCGGCAGTCTCAAGCACGATCTTTCGGTGGCGGTCGCCCGTATTCCGGAGTTCATCGCGCACGCCGACCAGATCGTCGAACGCATGTGCCCTGGTGCCCGTCCCGTTCCCTTTGGCCACTTCGGCGACGGTAACGTGCACTACAATATCACCGAGCCGCCGGGCTTCGGCCGCGAGCGCTTCTTGCAGGTAGGCCAGAACATTACGGCCGCCATCCACGACCTTGTCGTCTCCATGGCGGGCTCGATTTCCGCCGAGCACGGCATCGGCCGCATGAAGCGCGCCGAGCTGCAGCGGTTCAAGGACCCTGTGGAGCTTGACCTGATGCGCCGCATCAAGGCCGTGTTCGACCCGAACGGGATCTTGAATCCTGGCAAGGTCCTATGACCACTCGACCCTTCGGGACGACGCCTCCGCGGCGCCGCGATCGCCTGAGCTGATGCGGATGATGCGAGCTACAACAGTCGCGGTTGCGGACTCTGCTGCACCTCGGGCCCTTCGTTGCGCGGGTCGTTGAGCGCGGGGCTGACTTCGATGATGTCGAGCGCGTCGTCCGCAGCAGGCACGAGCAGCGCCTGCGCTTGCTCGGCCGAAACGCTTCGCACGTCGAGCCACGCCTGGAACTTGTGAGGAGGCAGGATCGCCGGCATGCGGTCGTGCAGGGCCCCGACGGCTCGGTTGGCCGGCACCGTCAGGATTGCCATCGTGTCGAGCTCGCTGCCGTCAGCGCCGAGCCAGTGCTCGTAAAGCCCGGCGAGCGCCATCGGCCCGCCCGAGCGAAGTTTGATGAGGTGCGGCCGCTTGCGGCCCGGTACGCCGGTCCACTCGTAGAACCCGTCGGCCGGGACGAGGCAGCGTTTGTGTCGCATGGCGCCGCGGAAGGCGGGCTTGGTGGCTGCCGACTCCGCCCGCGCGTTGATGAGCAGCGAGAAGGTGCGCGGATCCTTCACCCACGGTGGAATGAGTCCCCAGCGCACCAGCACCAGCTCTCGCCGTCCCGCGTGATCGGGGCGCACGATGGCGACGGGTTGCGTGGGCGCGATGTTGTAGCGCGGTGGGTAGACCGCCTCGTTGTGGTGTCGGAAGTAGGCGCGAACCGCTTCCGCCGGCGACGTCAGGCTATAGCGCGAGCACATGGAAAAGTGCTTGTTCTCGACGACAGCGAAGACCGGGGCTAGCCTCGGGCCGTCGCATCCCTTGGGCCAACATGGCGATGATCGCCAGCAAGCGCAATCCTCAGGGCTGGCCGCGGGCTGCCGCCAGCGCCGCCATCTTCCGAGACGACGAGGTGCTGCTCGTCGAGCGCGCCAGCGGTCCCTCTGCCGGCCTGTGGAGCCTGCCTGGTGGCCATATCGAGCCGGGCGAGACGGCCGCTGCCGCTGCCCTGCGCGAGGTTGCCGAAGAGACAGGGGTGTCGGCCGAGCTGCTCGGGCTCACCCATGTGCACGACGTCATTCTCAGGGACAAGGACGGGGCCCTAGTGGCGCACTACGTGATAGCGGTCTATTACGGCGTCTGGCGCGCGGGCGCTCCGCTCGCCGCAGGCGACAGCCGCGCCGCGCGCTTTGTGCCGCTGTCCGACCTTGGCGCATATGCCATGACCGATGGGACGCTCGGCATCATCGCCGCGGCCGCCAATCGGGTCGCCGAAGGGTAGCATCGACCGGGGGAAAGGCCCGCGATGGATATGGGCACAGGAAATATGTTCCGCGCCGCGCTGCTGATCATCCTCCTCCTTGTGCTGGTGGCGAGTGCGCCGCACCGGCTTTTGGCCCAGGATACCAAGCCCTACGATGACCGCCTGCTGCGCCTGTCGGAGATACTTGGTGCCGTCCACTACCTCCGGGAGTTGTGCGGCGCCAACGAAGGACAGCTTTGGCGCGATCGAATGCGGGAGTTGCTTGATTCGGAGGGTACCTCGGCGCTGAGGCGGGCCAAGCTCACCCGCAGCTTCAACCAGGGCTACAACAGCTACAGCCGCACCTATCGCGCCTGCACCCCGACCGCACAGACCGCGATCTCGCGTTTTCTCACCGAGGGAGAGCAGATCGCCGACGGGCTGGTGCGCACCATCCCCTGACGACCTCCGGGGGAATCCATCAGTTTACTGTGAATTGCTGCGACCGCCGACCCCTCCCGCCGGCCGTGCTATGCCTCCGGGCGCAACTCAGGGGTAGGCCGCGCCGTAAGACGACCGCAACGACGGTTGGGCTGACATGGAACCATTGCTTCTCACCACCCACGATGACGACAGCCTGAAGGCTCTGGGCTTCATCCTCGACGCCTGGGAGGAGGGTACCGACAGCGGCGTGGCGCCCGAACTGCTGGCTTATGCCGCCATCTACGCTGCGCTCACCGATCTCGTGGCCGTGTTCGGGGAGGAGCAGGTGGCAAAGCTGGCCGGCGGCCTGGCGCGGCGCGTGCGCGCGGGCGAGTTTACGCTCTACCGCAGCATGCAATGATTGGCGCGCCGGCGCCAAACTTTACGGCACCTCGCCCGGCTTAAGTGCGATCTCGCTAACGAGCAGCGCACCAAAGGCGATCAACAGTGCTCCGGCCACCACGTTGATCTGCTTCACGCGCCCGACCTCCATTTTTTCGCGGATGCGGCTGATCAGCAGCGAAAGGCAGGTCCACCAAGCGAAGCTGCCCCCCATGATCGCCGCCACCATGGTGAGCGCATCGATTGTGGAGCGCACTTCGACGAAGCTCGACACGCCGCCGAAGATGGCAAACAGGCCGAACACGGCGCCCGGATTGGTCACGGTAAGAAAAAACGTTTTGGGCACGTCCCAAAGCACGCTCCTGAGCTTCGACCAATCGGCGTTGAACGTAGGCTGCGGTTCGATGCGTGGGAGCGATACGATGAGTCTGAAGCCGAACCCGATGAGCGCGAGGCCGCCGATCACCTGGATGAGTTCCCGGTATTGGCTGAAGGCGCCCGAGATGACGCCGACGCCCAGTGCGGCAGCGAGGGCGATGAGCCCATCACCCACCACCGCCCCGAGACCGGCGGCGATGCCCGCGAAGACTCCCCTTTCGATCGCTCTCTGTATACACAGGACGTTGACGGGGCCCACCGGAGCTGCCACCAGCACTCCGATTGCGAATCCGACGGGAATGATGAGCGGATTTGGAATGAAGTGCATCAGTGGCAGTCACCTCTGGCACGGTCGTTCACACCTCCAACGTGAGAAGCCGGTTGACGTTGCTCAATGCTGCCATGGTGGCAACCGCGCGCCGGGCCAAACGGTCCCACCGCTTCCGGCCCCCTCCCTCGCAGCAAGAGCACCCCCGATAAGGTCGCACGTCCAGCCTCGGCCGAATCGCCGAGGGCTATTGGTACTGGCGCTCTGTAGCCTTGTCCAATTCTCCGCCCGGCCTGTCTTAGCGGACGCCGCCGCCCGCGAGATGGCCAAGCCGCCCGCGCATGCTGCGCCGAAATCGACCGCCGTCGTCGGCCATGGTGCCGAGGCTCTGCCGCGAGCCGTTGCCGAGATGCGGGAGGCCATTCTGGAGGCTGTTCGATCCGGCCGCATAGAGGACTTGAGGATTGCCATCGAACTCAACGAGCTCGGACCCGAGCTCGGGGCCGCGCCGGGCAGCGACCCCATCGCACACTTGAAGTCGCTGTCGGCGGACGGCGAAGGTCGTGACATTCTGGCGGTTCTGGGCGATCTGCTTGAAAGCGGATACGCCGTCATTCCGGCGGGGCCTGACATTGAGAACAACCGGGTCTATGTGTGGCCCTACTTCGCCGAGATTCCACTTGGCGCCCTGAGCCCTGCGCAGAAGGTGGAACTTCACCGCCTTGTGCCGCCGAACGAGGTGCGCGCCATGCGGGCGGCCGGCAAATGGAGCTGGTGGCGGCTTGCCATCAGTGCCACCGGTACCTGGCTGAGCTTCGGCCGCTAGTCGCGCTTGTCACCGGGCTTGGGGCCGCATACCTAAGCGGCGCGGGCCCCGCGGCTCGCCTGCATGACCCGAATGAGAGCCCGTCCATGTCAGAGACCAGGATCGCGCTCATGACCGACCTCGGCGTCGTGCGCGTCGATGGTCCCGACGCCCGCAAGCTGCTGCAGGGCATCATCACCAACGACATGGGCCGGCTTGATCACCAGCCCGCCATTCACGCCGCTTTGCTGACCCCGCAGGGCAAGATTTTGTTCGACTTCTTCGTTGTGCGGTCTCCCGACGGCTACCTGCTCGAGACGGCGAAAGCCAAGTCCGCCGAGCTCGCCCAGCGGCTCAACATGTACAAACTGCGCGCCGACGCCAAGATCGAGGACGCCTCCTCCGACTACACTGTCGCGACGTTCTGGGGGGGCGCGGCCCCCGCACGCGAGGTCGCCACATTCGCTGATCCGCGGCTTGCCGCGCTCGGCCACCGCGCCCTGGTCTCCTTGAATGACGACTGGCTGCTCGGTGGGCGCGACGCCACTGCGGCTTCCGCCGACGACTATCACGACCACCGTATCCGCCACGGCGTGCCCGAAGGCGGCAAGGATTATGCGTTCGGCGAGACCTTTCCCCATGAGGCGTTGCTCGACGTGCTGAACGGCATCGCCTTCGACAAGGGCTGTTACGTCGGCCAGGAAGTGGTTTCACGCATGCACCATCGCGGGCTCGCCCGCCGACGCATCGTGCCGGTGAAGGCCGCCCGCGATCTGCCCGCTACCGGCACCGACATCTTGGCTGGTGAGATTGCCATCGGCAGGCTCGGTTCCGTCTCGGGCTCGTGCGGGCTTGCCATGGTACGGCTCGACCGCGCTGCAGAGGCACTTCACAAGGGCGAACCGATCACGGCCGGCGGCGTTGCCATCACGCTGGCCAAGCCGAAGTGGGCCACCTTCGACGTGCCGGTGGCAAAGGCAAGCTCAAAGCCGTGAGCGGGAAGGCTTCCGAGCGCGAAGCCCGGTAGTCTAGCGACCGTTGCTTCGTCGACGCGATCGCCGTCGACCGAGACGGTGCTTGACCCGCCGATCGGGCGGCGGCAACCCTGCCCTATGAACTACCGCCACGCCTATCACGCCGGCAACTTCGCCGATGTCGTCAAGCACGCCGTCCTCGCCCTCGTCATCACACATTTGAGGAACAAGCCGGCGCCGTTTCGCATCATCGACACCCACGCCGGTGCCGGCCTCTACGATCTGCGCGGCGAGGCGGCCGAGAAGACCGGTGAATGGCGCGACGGCATCGCGCGCTTGGTTGGGCCGGAGGCCGAACCGATACCGCAGCCGCAAGCCGAAAGCCTCAAGCCATATCTCGACGTGGTCCGCGCCATGAATCCGGCTGCTGAGCTTCACTGCTATCCGGGCAGTCCGCGCCTGGCTCGGGCACTGATGCGCCCCGGCGACCGACTTGTTGCCAACGAGTTGCACCCTGAGGACGGCGCTGCGCTCAGATCGCTGTTCGCACGCGATCCCGACACCAAGGTTCTGCATCTCGACGGTTGGACGGCGCTCAAAGCGCTGCTGCCGCCGAAAGAGCGGCGCGGCGCCATCCTCATCGATCCGCCGTTCGAGGAGCCGGACGATCTCGATCGCCTGAGGGAGGCTTTGCGCCAAGGTGTCGCCCGCTTCGCCACCGGCATCTATCTCCTCTGGTATCCGATCAAGGACCACGCGCCGAAGGTGGCGCTCGAGCGTGCGCTGCAGCGCGATGGACACGCCAAGCTGCTGCAGGTCGACGTTTTCGTTCGAGCGCCCCGCCGGACCGATGTTCTGAACGGCGCCGGCCTGTTCATACTCAATCCTCCTTATCGGTTGGATGAGGTGTTGCAGAGCCTGATGCCGTTTCTTGCCGTACGGCTGGCGCAGGGCTCCGGATCGCGGGCCACGGTTCGCTGGCTCGCGCGCGAAAGGCCTTCGCACGCCTGATCGGACCGACAGATGCCGATTCCTCTCATCGCTTTTGCCTTGCGTGGGGGACCCTGATCGCTCATATTCGCGCCAGTTCGGGCGGCCTATCGGACCCGGCGGAGACTGCTGAGCCTGCTGAGACTCCCCACGCTGATGCGTCTTGTTCTCTTGCGATCCTCACGTTCCCCGACATCGGTAGAGACT
>DATLZB010000037.1:0-9019 GCA_035574175.1 Hyphomicrobiaceae bacterium | reverse complement strand
ACGAACACCGGCACCCGCACGCAGGTGGCCGTGACCTTGATCTTCGGATCGAGGATCTTCTTGGTCTCGACCAGCATCTTCCATTCTTCCTTGGTGTAGCCGTCCTCCATGAAGACGTCGATGTGAGGAATGACGTTGAAGGCGATCTCCTTGGTGAACTTGGACGGCGCCACCTCCTGGCCGGGCACGTACTTGGACTTGGTCTGGTTCCAAAGCTCATCCATCGCCTCCTTGCCCGCGCCCGAGACCGACTGGTAGGTCGAGACCACGACGCGACGGATGCGGGCGGCATCGTGCAGCGGCTTCAGCACGACCACCATCTGCGCCGTCGAGCAGTTCGGATTGGCGATGATGTTCTTCTTGGCGTAGCCGGCAACGGCGTCGGCGTTCACCTCCGGCACGATGAGGGGAACATCCTGGTCATAGCGCCAAGCGGAGGAATTATCGATGACCACGCAGCCCTTGGCCCCGATCCGCGGAGACCATTCCTTGGACACGGCCGAGCCCGCCGACATCAGGCAAAAATCGACTTTGCCAAAGTCGAACTGCTCCAGGTCCTGGCACTTGAGGGTCTTATTGCCATAGGAAACCTCGACGCCGAGCGAGCGCCGTGAGGCGATGCAATGCACCTCATCTGCCGGAAACTCGCGCTCCGCCAGCACGTTCAGCATCTCGCGGCCCACGTTGCCGGTGGCGCCCACGACTGCGACCTTGTAGCCCATGGCTCTCGTCCTCGGTCTTTTCCGGCACCCGAAGCGTCCCGCTCGGCGGCGCGGTTCAATCGAGGGCGTTCCTTACGCCCTCGCGCCCATCGGTTCAAGCGACAAACCGCTTGCCGGAGCATCCCTTCCAGGTGTTAATCGCGCGCTAAAGGCACCCGGCACGACCGAAGGGAAGGTCAGCGATGTACGACAATCTCGACCTTTACATCGACGGGAAGTTCACCAAGGGCTCGAGTGGTCTCACCCAGGACGTGATCAACCCTTCCAAGGACAGCGTGCTCGCGGCCCTGCCGCTCGCCAAGAAGCCGGAGCTCGACGCGGCGCTGGCTGCCGCCGACAAGGGCTTCAAGGCCTGGCGGCGGGTCTCGGCTTATGAGCGCGCCAAGATCATGCGCAAGGCGGCCGACCTGCTGCGGGCGCGCACCGGCGAGATTGCGCGCCAGCTGACGCTCGAGCAGGGCAAGGTGCTGGCGGAGTCCACGCTCGAGGTGCAGATGGCCGCCGACGTCATCGACTGGTTCGCCGACGAGGGGCGGCGCGCCTACGGGCGAATCATTCCGGCCCGGTCCGACGGCGTCCGCAACATGGTGATCATGGAGCCGGTCGGGCCGGTTGCCGCCTTCAGCCCCTGGAATTTTCCCGTCATGCAGGCCGTGCGCAAGATCGCTGCTTCGCTGGCGGCCGGCTGCTCGATCATCATCAAGTGCCCGGAGGAAACGCCAGCCTCGCCGCTGGCCCTCGTCAGGTGCTTCCACGACGCGGGCCTGCCGCCGGGCGTCCTCAATCTCGTGTACGGCACGCCGGCGGAGATCTCCGAATACCTCATTCCCCATCCCGTGATCCGCAAGATCTCGTTCACCGGCTCCGTTCCCGTCGGCAAGCACCTCAATGCGCTCGCCGCCAGCCACATGAAGCGGGCAACCATGGAACTCGGTGGCCACTCGCCGATGCTGATATTCGACGACGTGGACGCGGAGGACGTCGCCAAGCTGACCGGCACCCTCAAGTGGCGCAACGCCGGCCAAGTGTGCATTTCGCCGACGCGGTTCTTCGTCCACGAGAAGGTGTACGACAGCTTCGTCGCCAAGTTCACCGACATCGCCAAGAACCTGAAGGTCGGCGATGGGCTCGAGCCGACCAGCAAGATGGGGCCGCTCGCCAATGCCCGCCGCATCAATGCCATCGAGGCCTTCGTCCACGACGCGCAAGAGAAGGGCGCCAAGATCGCAACCGGCGGCAAGCGCATCGGAAACCAGGGCAACTTCTACGAGCCGACGGTGCTGACCGACGTGCCCGAGAGCGCCCGCATCATGAACGAGGAGCCGTTCGGCCCGGTCGCGGTCATGCTCCGCTTCAAGGATACCGACGAGGTGCTCACCCGCGCCAACAAGCTCCCTTACGGGCTTGCCAGCTACGCCTTTACCCACGATGCCAGAACGGCGACCAAAGTCGCCGACGCCCTCGATCACGGCATGGTCTCGATCAACCACCACGGCCTGGCGCTGGCCGAGCTGCCCTTCGGCGGGGTCAAGGATTCGGGCTTCGGCCACGAGGGCGGCATTGAGGGGCTCATGGTTTACATGCAGGCCAAGTTCGTAAGCCACCGTAGCTGACGGCCGCGGCGCCGGCGGAAGGCCTCAGGCGGCGAGCCGCTGAAGCTCGGCGAGGATGGCACCGCCCATTTCTGCCGTTCCCACGCTTCGCATGTTGGGCTGCATGATGTCGCCGGTGCGATAGCCCTGCGCCAAGGCCCCCGCGATCGCCTTGTCAATCAGGTCGGCTTCGCGGGCCATGTTGCAGGAATAGCGCAACGCCATGCCGAAGCTTGCTATGCAGGCAATCGGGTTGGCCTTGCCCTGGCCGGCGATATCGGGTGCAGAGCCGTGCACGGGCTCGTACATGGCCTTGGCTCGGCCGCTCGTGTCCGGTGCACCGAGCGAGGCCGACGGCAGCATGCCGATGGAGCCGGTCAGCATCGCCGCCTCGTCCGACAGCATGTCGCCAAACAGGTTGTCGCAGACGATGACGTCAAACTGCTTGGGGTTGCGCACGAGCTGCATGGCGCAGGCATCGGCGAGAATGTGGTGAAGCTCGACGCCGGCGCCGTGCACCTTGTGAGTCTCGGTCACCACCCGGTGCCACAGCACGCCCGTCTGCATGACGTTGCGCTTCTCCGCGGAATGCACCTTGTTGCGGCGCTTGCGGGCAAGGTCGAAGGCGACCTTCGCGATGCGCTCGATCTCGTGCGTGGTGTAGACGGTGGTGTCGACGGCGCGCTGCTCGCCGTTCTCGAGCGTGACGATCTCTTTCGGCTGCCCGAAGTAGGTGCCGCCGGTCAGCTCCCGCAGGATGAGGATGTCCAGTCCCTCCACGTATTCCCGCTTGAGCGAGGATGCCTCGGCCAACGCCGGATAGCAGATGGCAGGCCGCAAGTTGGCGAACAGGTCGAGATCCTTGCGCAGCCTGAGCAGCGCCGCCTCCGGGCGGATGTCATAGGGCACGTGGTCCCACTTGGGGCCGCCCACCGCGCCGAACAGGACGGCAGAACTCGCATGCGCCTTGGCCATGGTCTCATCGGTGATCGGCTTGCCGATCCGATCGATGGCGGCGCCGCCCACCAACTCCGTCGAGGTCTCAAACCGCGCCGTGGCGCTCTTCCTGTTGAAGAAGCTGATAACGCGCTCCACCTCGGCCATGACCTCGGGACCGATGCCGTCGCCGGGAAGCAGCAGGAGTTGGTGGGTGGTGGGCATGGCCGTTCCTCATCCTCGCGGTTCGGGTTCGTCGTCCATCGACTTCGGGTAACCGGCTCAAGCGCTCCCTTGCTCAGGAGAGGAAGGGGAGCTCGACGATCAACAGGAATCCGTTGGCAGTGAGCAACGCTCCAAGCAAGCCGAGCGCGGCGCTCACCCAGATCAGGAGCTGGCCGCCAGCAACGATGGCAACCGAGGCGAGCACAATGGCGATCTGCAGCAGGGCCTGGCCCCAGTCGAAGTAGGGGTCGCGCTGCAGGGCGAGGTCGCGCACCTGCTCGAGGGCCTTGCCCTTTTCGAACAGCTCGTCGAGCCCTTCCCGCCGCACGGCGTCGGTCGTCAGGGTCCTGATCTGCTCGCGGTAGGCGGCAATCCGAGCCTCGATCAGGCGCTGCGCCTCCGCCGGCATCGAGGGGTGGGCGGCAAGATCGGCCTCAAGTTCATCTACGGCCAGCATGTAGCTGGTGCGGCGCATGTTCTTGGCCTGGAAGAAAGCCCATGTGTTGGTGGCGTCGATATTGGCGTTGGTGGCGTTCTTGCTCGCGTTGCTACCGCCGAGCGCGCAGAGCGCCAACACCACGGCAAGCACGCCGATATAGACCCCGATCAGCTTGTCCCGCGCGCGCTGGCGGTCGGAGGCAAGCTCGCGGCTCAACTCGTCCAGCACTGCACCCCCCGCTCCCCTTTGCCGCGCCCGTCCCACCGGGTGCGTACGTTGACGATGGCCACCCTATCGCGCAAAACGAGGCTGGATTGCAACACCCCGTTGCGAAGCCGGCGTCGGCAGCGCGGTACGTGGCGCAGGCTCACCCCAGCAAGGACGATTGATGATGCAAAAGCGCCGCCCGGTCATGTTGGTCGTGCTCGATGGCTGGGGCTGGCGCGAGGAGGTGGCCGACAACGCCGTGCGCATGGCGCGCACGCCGGTTTTCGATCGGCTGTGGGCATCCTGTCCGCATGCCCTGCTCGCCACCTCGGGCGAGGATGTCGGCCTGCCGGCCGGCCAAATGGGCAATTCCGAGGTCGGCCATCTCAACATCGGCGCGGGGCGCCGCGTCCTGCAGGACTTGCCGCGCATCGGTGAGGCCATCGCGACGGGCGAACTGGAGCGCAAGCTCGCGCTCACCCGCCTGATCGGGCGCCTGCGGCAGACGGGCGGGAGCTGCCATCTTATCGGCCTGGTCTCGCCCGGCGGGGTGCATTCCCACCAGGATCACGCGGTTGCCCTTGCACGTGTCCTGGCCGCGGCCGGCGTGCCGACGCTCGTGCATGCCATCACGGACGGCCGCGATACGCTGCCGCGCATCGCCGGCCAGTGCCTCGCTGATTTGGAGGCCGGATTGCCGGCGTCGGTGTCCATCGCCACGGTCTCCGGCCGCTACTACGCCATGGACCGCGACAAGCGGTGGGAGCGCGTCGCCAAGGCCTACGGCGCCATTGCCGAGGGCGAAGGGCCCCGCTTCGCCGATGCCCAGTCGGTCGTCGCCGATGCCTACGCCCGCGACCTCAACGACGAGTTCGTCGTGCCAACCGTTGTCGGCAACTATCGAGGCATGCGGGATGGCGATGGCCTCCTCTGCTTCAACTTCCGCGCCGACCGGGTGCGCGAGATCCTCACCGCCCTGCTCGACCCGACCTTTTCGGGCTTTCCGCGGCCGCGCCTGATCCGCTTCGCGGCTGGCGCCGGCATGACCGAGTACAGCGCGGAACTCGGCGCCTTTCTGGACACGATCTTCCCGACGGAGACCCTGACCAAGGTCCTGGGTGAGGTGGTTTCCGCCGCCGGCCGCGCCCAGCTACGCATGGCCGAGACGGAGAAGTACCCGCACGTCACCTACTTCCTGAACGGCGGCCGCGAGGAACCCTATCCGGGCGAGGACCGCATCATGGTACCCTCGCCGAAGGTCGCCACCTACGACCTAAAGCCGGAGATGTCGGCTCCCGAGCTGACCGACAAGGCGGTGGAGGCGATCGGGTCCGGCAAGTACGACCTCATCGTGCTGAATTACGCCAACCCCGACATGGTCGGACACACCGGCTCGCTCCCCGCCGCGATCAAAGCCGTCGAGACCGTCGACGCCGGTCTCGGCCGCATCGCCGAGGCGATACGAAAGGCCGGCGGCGCGCTGCTGGTCACTGCCGATCACGGCAACTGCGAGATGATGCGCGACCCGGAGACCGGCGGCCCTCACACCGCGCACACCACCAATCCGGTCCCCGTTCTGCTGATGGACGGTGGCGACGTCGCACTCGTCGGCGGACGCCTCGCCGACATCGCGCCAACGCTGCTCGGGCTGATGGAGCTGGCCCAGCCTCCCGAAATGACCGGCACCTCGCTCCTGCGCAAGGCGCCTGGCCGCTGAAACCGCGCCGTTACGGCCGGCTCGCCGGCGTCGCCTCATCGAGGCCGAGCACGTCCAGCATCGTGTACATGCCGGGCTCCTTGCCGCGACCCCACAGCGCCGCTCTGACCGCGCCGCGCGCGAAAATGCCACGGTCTGCCGCCCGGTGCGTGAGCTCGATGCGCTCTCCTTCACCCGCGAAGATGATCGTGTGATCGCCGACCACGCTGCCGCCCCGCAGCACTGCAAAGCCGATGTCACCCCGTCGTCTTTCACCGGTGTGCCCGTCGCGAACACGCACCCCGCGCTCCTCGAGGCGGACGCCCCGACCTTCCGCGGCAGCCCGTCCCAGCATCAGCGCCGTCCCCGACGGGGCATCGACCTTATGGCGGTGGTGCATCTCGACGATCTCGATGTCGTAGTCTTCATCGAGCGCCTGCGCCACCTTGCGGGCGAGCGCGACCAGCAGGTTGATGCCGAGGCTCATGTTGCCGGCCTTGATGATCGTGGCATGTCGGGCGGCCGCCTCGATGGCCCGCTCTTGCCCCGCCGAGAGCCCGGTAGTGCCGATGACGTGGATGATGCGCGCGTTGGCAGCGAGCCCGGCAAACTCGACAGTTGCCTCGGGCGTGGTGAAGTCGAGGATGGCATCCACCTCGGCGACGACCGCCAGTGGATCGTCGGTAATCTTGACGCCCAGGCTCCCAAGGCCGGCGAGGAAGCCAAGATCCTGCCCGAGTGCGATCGAGCCAGACGGCTCGATGCCGCCGGCCAGTACGCAGCCCGGCGTAGCATGGACGACGCGCACGAGCTCCCGTCCCATGCGGCCGGCCGCGCCCATCACCGCGATCCTCATGTCGCTCATGGAGCGCTCCCCTGTGGTGGGCAGTGGCGCGGGTATAGCAACCGTCCGGCTGCGGCGAAAGGCCGTCGGGCCGCCGCAAATCGAGTCCATGGTGGACCTGTCTTGGTTCACATGGTCGTTGATTTGAACTATCGGACGCACGTGATGGGTGGTTGGGAGAGCACCGTGGCCGGCCGTGGTGCCGTCGTTGCCCTTGCTATGATGGTGCTGGTTGTGGAGGCCCTAGCACAAGACAAGGGCATCAAGGGGCGCTTCACATCGATCGACCTCAGCGCTTGCGAGCGGGTGGAGGTCACTGCCGACGGCGCTAGCTGGCTGTGCAGCGGTTTGCCCGATTATGCGGTCTATTTCCTGGAGCGAGGCTCGCGGCAGGCGATGAGCTTCGGGGCCGATGCCCGGCGCTATCGCGCGGCGGGCCAGAGCCTGACCGCCGACAACAGCGCCCTCGACGATCACAAGCGCGCCACCGTCGAGTGGCGTGCCGAGCGGCGCGGCGGTCGCGATGTGCCCTATGCCGCCATCGTGCGCTATCGGACGGCACGGGAGGGAGAGAAGGGCGAGGTTCTGGTCATTACCAAGATCGGTGACGGCGAAGCCTGCCACGCCGCCTATATCGACGCGCTGGCCAATGCCGAGGCCATGGCGCTGGCGCGATCGTGGGCGGACAGCGAGGCACGCAAGTTCGACTGCAGGAGCAAGCCCCGCATCGTCGGCAATCGCGGCAAGAGCCCGATGTGATCGCCGGCGGCGCCGGCTCAGTCCCAGACGAACGCGATCTTGGCAAGCCTGGCGCCGCCAATGCGATCGAAGGTCTTGGCCGCCGGCCGGCCGCCGCGGCGCCAGTAAAACTCGATCGCTCCGGCATTGTCGGCGAGCGCCCACACCAACAAGCCGTCGAGGCCGCGCTGGTCGAGTTGGTACCGGCAGCTCTCGAACAGCCTCTCGCCGAAACCACCGCCCTGATAGGCCGGCGCCAGATAGATCTCGTAGATCTCGCCCCCGACGTTGGGAAATGTGCGGCGTTCGCGCGAGCGGCCGAACGTCGCGTAGCCAGCGACAGTGTTGGCCACGTCCAGCACCAGCAGCCCGTCGCCGGCGCGCATGGCGTTGACCCACCAGTCCGCCGCGCGCCGGCGGATCATGCTTTCAAGATGGAGGTGAGGGATGATGCCGCGATAGGCAAAGCGCCAGGAGTCGCCGAATACCGCGGCAAGGGCTGTTGCGTCCGCCGGGCCGGCCTTGCGTACCACCACCTGTGCGCTGGAGCTGAGCATCGGTGCATACTAGCGCGAAGCAGTCGTGCGCACCTGTCTCTTGTTGGCGCCGCCGGCCACATAGGAGGCCCGGGGCTTGAAGCCCCGGGCCTGAGTATGGGTGAAGGGCGCTGGTCCGCCTTTCAGGCGGTTCCGCCCGTCTTCTTAAGCTGCTCGAACGACCGGGCGGCGGCGGCGTTTACCGTCTCGAAGGTCTGCTTGGCAACCTTGGTCGAAAGCTCGAGCAGTTCCCTGCTCTGCGCGCCAGCGGCCGCGAGTTGCTGCTGAACGAAGTCGGCCTGAAGGCGCGCCGCCTCCGGCAGCGTCCTGGCGCGGGCGATGGCCTGAGCCGCATCGAATACCGCCTCGGTGTTCACGGCGGTGTTGTGCAGCACCTTCTCGCCAATGGCCTTGGCCCCGGCATGAGCGGCCAGCATGACCTCCTCGATGACCTTAGCGCTGTCCTTGGCCACGGTGTTGAGCCGTTGGTAGGCCTCGCGGGTCTTGACCACGCTGTCCTCGGCCAACGCCTGGAAGTTCTCAGGGATGCGGACATCCTTGGCGGCGTTGAACATGTCCTGCGCTTGACGGGTGAAATGCTCGTTCATGGGTGTGCTCCTAACGACGCTGCGCTTGGGGGGGCGCTTGGGACGTTTCGCGGCTCGCTTTCGGGCAGGCTTTGAAGGCGTCCGGGTGGGGTCCTTGGTCTTGGTTGTCTTCATCGTCATCCCTGGGCCAGCGCGCATCGAAATGCTGCCGCCTTTCGCTCGGTCTGACGCCCACAATATAAGCGGGCGCATTGTGCATCGCAACATGAATCTGTTGCACCGCGAAAATCAGCTCGGAAGGCGGGCGTGCACCTTCCTGCATGCTCGTCAGATGATTTCAGTCTTGCCGCATCTGCTGAAATCGGCTTTCGGGCTACCCGTTCCATGGGGATTCCGATTGTTTTATCTGAGGCGAGGAAACAGCCTGCGATATTCGGTCGCAGCCTGATCGAAAAGGATGTCGCCCGATCGCAGCGGGCGGGCCAGGGCAAGTCCTGTTAGGGAGCGACAACGCGACAGGGCCACGTAGGTCTGAC
>DATLZB010000036.1:0-16967 GCA_035574175.1 Hyphomicrobiaceae bacterium | reverse complement strand
AATTTGCCAGAGGTAGCGGTGCCTCACTGGCCGCAGGGTTCGTACGCCGGCCGCCGGAGGACAGCGGGGTCAAAACAAGGGGGACGTCACGGTGACGACCACTGACGCTGCTGCGGTGCGGCACGTGCGAACGTGCCTTGCCCTGGCAGGGCTGACAGCGCTCCTGGGCGTGGGCCTTGGAGGCTGCGGGACAAGCAACTTCAACCTGTTCGGCTCAGGCGATTCGGTCGCTCCGGACGCTCAACAGAGCGCTCAGGCAGCACCGGTCAATCAGACCAAGATCGCCATCGCCCCGGTGATCGGTGCCCCGGACGCCGTGAGCAAGCAACTCACCGCCCAGCTTACCGCGGCCATCGAGAAGCAGCGCATCACGGTGGCCAAGAGCCCGGCCGACAAAGTGGACTATACGTTGCGCGGCTACATGGTGGCGGCCAAGGAGCGCAACGGCGTCAAGCTCTCCTACATCTGGGACCTCACCGACGGCGCCAGCAAGCGCGTCAACCGCATTCAGAAGGAGGAGGTCGTGCCGGGCGGCGACAGCCGCGATCCGTGGGCCTCGGTCACGCCGCAGGTGGTCCAGACCATCGCTGACAAGACGGCCGAGTCGCTTAGCACGGCGTTGGCCGGCCTCACGCCGGCGTCGGCGGGCGCCAATACGCCGTCGGGGGTCGGCGCACCCAGTCAGCAGATCGCTTCGGCGGCGTCGGCAGCCACTACCGGTAGCATACCTCGCAAGCTCGAGGCTGCTGCCAACGTGACCAGGGTCATTGGTGCACCGGGAGATGGCAACGATTCGCTCGCGGCCGCCATGCGGCAGGAGTTGAGCAAACTCAATCTGCCGGCCCCCGGCCCTGGGCGCGCTACCTACCTCGTTGCCGGCAAGGTGGCGCTCGCCCCGCCTAAAGACGGCAAACAGAACATCAAGATCGACTGGCACGTCTGCGATCCGGCCAACATGTTCGTGGCTACCGTGCACCAGAGCAATGACATAACGGCCGGAGCCCTCGACAACGCCTGGGGGCAGACGGCGACGCTTGCCGCACAGGCGGCCGCCGCCAAGATCAACGACGTGATCGAGCAGGACCGCAAGGGCTTGAGCGGCAGCAAGCAGAAGAGCTGTTCGACGGTGCAGGGTGCCAGCGATGCGGTGAAGCAGGCGAAGTCAAACTGACACGCCGGGGCACACTGTCACAAAACCGACAATCCGGGCGAGCCCGGGCGTTTACACGCCGGGGCTCGCTTGCTATTAGCCCCTCGCAACCGCGCTGAGATGGCCCTCTTCATGAATAAGGACTTTCGACGAAAGAGCCACTCCGACGCCGGCCTGCGCATCAAGCTCGTCTCCGGCAACGGCAACCGGCCGCTCGCAGAAGACATCAGCAGCCACCTCGGCGTGCCACTGACCAAGGGCGTCTGCCGTCGCTTCGCCGACATGGAGGTGTTCGTCGAGATCCAGGAGAACGTGCGCGGCGAGGACGTGTTCGTCGTGCAGTCGACCTCCTATCCAGCCAACGACAACCTGATGGAGCTTCTGATCCTGATCGATGCGCTGAAGCGTGCCTCGGCGCGCCGAGTGACGGCGGTGATGCCCTATTTCGGCTATGCCAGGCAGGATCGCAAGCCCGGGCCGCGGACCCCCATCTCAGCCAAGTTGGTGGCGAACTTGATCGAGCGAGCGGGCGCCGACCGCGTTCTGACCCTCGACCTTCACGCCGGCCAGATCCAGGGCTTCTTCGACATACCGACCGACAATTTGTTCGCGGCCCCGGTGATGGTGCGCGACATAAAGGAGCGGTTCGCACTCGACAACCTGATGGTCGTCTCACCTGACGTCGGCGGGGTGGTGCGCGCGCGCGGCCTCGCCAAGCGCATCGACGCGCCGATCGCTGTCTGCGACAAGCGGCGCGAGCGGCCGGGCGAAAGCGAGATCATGAACGTGATCGGCGATGTGCGCGGCAAGCGTTGCATTCTGGTCGATGATATCGTCGACTCCGGCGGCACTTTGTGCAACGCGGCCGAGGCCCTGCTCGAGCAAGGCGCCGTCGGGGTGATGGCCTATATCACGCACGGGGTGCTATCAGGGGGTGCCGTGCAGCGGATCGCAGAGTCCCGCATCGAATCCCTCGTCATCACGGATTCCATCCAGCCGACAGAGGCCATCAGGAAGGCACCGAATATACGCGTCCTTTCGATCGCTCCGCTGATCGGAGAGGCGATCGCCAGGACGGCCAACGAAGAGAGCGTGTCGAGCCTGTTCTACTGAAGGTCGGCGGCATTCGGCAGCGCTAAGCTGCCGACGCAACTTGGCAAAGCTCCTGCATCTCCCTATTTTAGCCTCGAAACTGCTGTGCGCGTGGCCTAGCGCTGTTCTCTACCTTGTGTTCATCCGGATCGGCAAGGATGGATCAAGAGACCCGTCGGGCCGATAGGAACCATGATGAACTCCAATTTCCGGAACTTTGCCATTTGGGTGGTGATCGCACTGCTTCTGGTGGCGCTGTTCAACCTCTTCCAGAACCCTGCGCAGAGCCGGCGGGGCAGTGAGATCTCCTACTCGGAGTTCATGAATGCGGTCGAGGCCAAGACCGTTCAGGAGGTCGTGATCCAGGGCAACCGGCTGACGGGAACGTTCCGCGACAACGGAGGCGCCTTTACCACGTATGCCCCCTCCGATCCGGATCTCGTCGAACGGCTGCGCAAGAGCGAGGTAAGGATCAGGGCGCGGCCCACCGAGGACGAGGTGCCCTCCATTTTGAGTGTGCTGGTGTCGTGGTTCCCCATGCTGCTGCTCATCGCAGTGTGGGTGTTCTTCATGCGGCAGATGCAGGCGGGCTCGGGCCGTGCCATGGGCTTCGGCAAGTCCAAGGCCAAGCTGCTCACCGAGCGGCACGGGCGGGTCACCTTCGACGACGTAGCCGGGGTCGACGAGGCCAAGAGCGACCTGCAGGAGATCGTCGAGTTCTTGCGCGATCCGCAGAAGTTCCAGCGGCTCGGCGGACGCATCCCACGGGGCTGTCTCTTGGTCGGGCCGCCCGGTACCGGCAAGACGCTGCTGGCACGCGCCATCGCCGGCGAAGCAAACGTGCCCTTCTTCACCATCTCGGGCTCGGATTTCGTCGAGATGTTCGTGGGCGTCGGCGCCTCCCGCGTCCGCGACATGTTCGATCAGGCCAAGAAGAATGCGCCCTGCATCATTTTCATCGACGAGATCGACGCGGTCGGACGTCACCGCGGCGCGGGGCTCGGCGGCGGCAACGACGAGCGCGAGCAGACCCTCAACCAGCTTCTGGTCGAGATGGACGGGTTTGAGGCCAATGAAGGCATCATCCTGATCGCCGCCACCAACCGGCCCGATGTGCTCGACCCGGCGCTGCTGAGGCCCGGCCGCTTCGACCGGCAGATCGTGGTGCCCAATCCGGACGTGGCGGGGCGCGAGAAGATCCTGCGCGTGCATATGCGCAAGGTGCCGCTGGCACCTGACGTCGATCCCAAGGTCATCGCGCGCGGTACGCCCGGCTTTTCTGGCGCCGACCTCGCCAACTTGGTCAACGAGGCGGCGTTGCTGGCCGCCCGTCGCAACAAGCGACTGGTCACCCAGCAGGAGTTCGAGGATTCCAAGGACAAGGTCATGATGGGCTCGGAGCGGCGCTCCATGATCATGACCGAGGAGGAGAAGCTGTCGACCGCCTACCACGAGGCGGGTCACGCTATCGTCAACCTTTTGGTGCCGGGTAACGATCCGCTGCACAAGGTGACGATCATTCCGCGCGGGCGGGCGCTCGGCGTCACCATGAGTCTGCCCGAGCGCGACAAGCTCTCCTACTCCAAGCAGTGGTGCGAGGCGCGCATCGCCATGACCTTCGGCGGGCGCGTCGCCGAACAGATCGTCTACGGCAAGGACCACCTCAACACCGGCGCGGCCAGCGATATCATGCAGGCAACTGAGCTCGCCCGCCGTATGGTGACGGAGTGGGGCATGAGCGAGAAGCTCGGGCCCTTGCGCTGGAATGAGAACCAGCAGGAAGTGTTTCTCGGGCATGCCATCACCCAGCGGCAGAACATGAGCCAGGAGACGGCGAGGCTGATTGACGAGGAGATCCGCCGTATCGTGACGGAGGGTGAGAAAAAGGCCTGGGACGTGCTGCTCGCAAACCGGGACAAGCTCGAGGCGGTGACCCAGGCACTGATGGAGTACGAGACCATCACCGGCGAGGAGTGCATGGCGGTGATGCGGGGTGAGAAGATCGTGCGCCACGACGAGGACGAGGCCGCCAAGGGACCGGTCGGCTCGGCGGTGCCGACGGCCGGCAAGGCACGACCGCGCCGCCAGGAGCCGGGAACAGGGAGCATGGAGCCACAGCCTCAGGCTTGATCGGTCGCACCGGCGTTTCTACTCTGGACATGGGCCGCGGATCCACTCCGCGGCCCACCGTCATTCTTGAGCCACTCCATGCGCGACATCTACCTTCGACCTATTGGTTTTGCCCATGTGCCGAACCGCGAACGGATGGACGAGGTACGGGGTGCGCTGCCGCTCGCCGGCAGCAAGCACCTCGATTTTCTGGGCCTCGAGGTAATCGAGCGCCAAGGGGGGGCGACCATCACGCGCACCGTCGCGCTCTCCGACCTGGGCGAGCGTGGCTGGGGCCGGCACGCCGCGGCGGTCTCACAGATCTTCGACCGCCTGATCTGGCCGCGAGCCGCCATCGCCGGGCTCGCCATGAACACCCCCCGGCTGATGGGGATCGTCAACGTCACCCCGGACAGCTTCTCGGACGGCGGACGCTTTCCAACCGCACAAACTGCCGTAGACCATGCGCTGAGGCTTGCAGACGAGGGTGCCGAAATCCTCGACATCGGAGGTGAGTCAACGCGGCCCGGGTCCGATCCGGTTTCACTGCAGGAGGAGCTCAGGCGGGTCATGCCGGTCCTCGAAGGATTGGCCGGCAGAACCAAGGCCCGGCTCTCGATCGACACCCGCAAGGCGGAGGTGATGCGGCGGGCGGCAGCGGTTGGTGTGGACATCATCAACGACATCTCCGCACTCACGTACGACCCTGAGGCTGCACAAACCGTTGCTGAGCTCGGGCTGCCGGTCGTCCTCATGCACGTGCGGGGCGATCCCAAGACCATGCAGGATGCCCCGCACTACGACAACGTGCTGCTCGACGTGTTCGATTACCTCGAGGCGCGCATCGAGGCGGCGGTGGCGGCAGGAATTGCTCGCGAACGCATTATCGTCGACCCCGGCATCGGCTTCGGGAAGACGCTCACGCACAACCTGCAGATCCTGGCCGGGCTTTCCTTGTTTCATGGCCTCGGCGTGCCATTGCTGCTCGGCGCCTCGCGCAAGCGCTTTATCGGGGGACTGCTCGGGATCGAGCAGGCGGACGAGCGGGTGTCGGGCTCGGTCGGAGCGGCGATGGCCGCCGCCGCTCAGGGCGTGCAGATCATCCGCGTGCACGACGTCGCCGCAACCCGGCAGGCGCTGACGGTGTGGCAGGCGGCGATGCGCGGTATCGCCTGATCAGCTTGCCGCGGCGCGGCGGTCGGCGATGCGCTGTTCGGCGCCCTTGACGATCGCCTCGCGCAGGGCTTCCAAGCCGGTCGCTTCTTTCGGGATGGCCAGATGCTGGGCGTGTGCCAGGGCGCGGAGGTGTTCGGCGGCGCGGATCTCGGTTAGGCGCTCCATCAGGGCAGCGCGCCCGCCCTGCGTGAAGATCGCCACGACGCTGAACCCATAGGGATCGAAGGCCCTCTCGGCCGCCGGCTCGGCGGACCTCTCCGGATCGGGCGAGGGCGCCATCGCGGCCGGCCGCTCGGCTTCCTGGGACGCCGCTTGCCGCCGCGCGTCAAGGCCGGAGGGCGCAGCCACAGCCTCGTCGGCCGGATTGCGCCAAACGAGCATGCGGTTGACAGGTGCGCAGAGTGCGTCCACCAGGCGCTCCCGAACGAGCCCATCGAGTACCGTTTCACGGGCCAGCACGGCACGGAAGAACGCGCGCATGCGCTCACCGGGCCAGATCAGTTCGGGCTTGGCCATGGAAGCGGCCTTTGTTCAAGCGGCGAGCAGGCCCCGCATCTCCTCGTAAAGGTTTCGCACATCCTGAGTGCCGTCGCCGTATTTTTCTTCAAGCTGTTTGGGGCGCGGATCCCAGTCGAAGGCGTTGGCGATGGCGTCGCGCTGGCGCAAGGTGCTCGACAGCATGGGGTGGACCAGCCCGATCTCCTCCACGAGCAGGCGCTCGCGGGCGTGCCCGCGCAGGCAGTTGGCGAGGCACACGTAACGGCGGCTCGAGCGCGGTACCTCCTCCAGATCATCGATGGTGCGCTTCTCTTCGATGAGCAGCGCCACGCGGTCGACGGCGTGTTGGGATACGTAGTCGGGACGAAAGGGTACCAGCACTCTGTCTGCGGCGCGAAGCGCTGCGAGAGCGGCGAACGACAGCCCAGGGGCACAGTCGAGGATGATGAGGTCGAAGTCGGCCGCAAAGCGGCGAAGGAGGCGCTCGAGCTTGCCGCGCACCCTGGTGCCCACCACCTCGTGGTCTTTGCCCTGCCGCGCCTCTTTCAAGAACAGCTCACCCTGTACGTCTTCGAGCAGCAACGACCCCGGCAGCAGGGCCAAGCTCAGCGCCTTGCCCTTCCTGTCCTTGACGTCGCCGACGCCATCGATCAGGTACGCGGCGGGCTTGACGCTGTCGCCGTCGAAGAGGTCGTAGAAGTAGTCGGCGATGGTCCTCCTCGCCTTGCGCGCCTCGCTCCAGGCCTGGCCGCCAAGAAGGATGAGGGAGGCGTTGCACTGTGAATCGAGGTCGAGGATAAGGATGCGCTGCCCGCCCCACACGGCAAAGGCGTGGGCCAGCATCACGGCGATCGTCGACTTGCCGACGCCGCCCTTTCTGTTCGCCACTGCAAGATAGAAGGCCATGCAATCCGCGCCCTGCGCTCCAAGCTCGCGGGCGGGCTTGCACGGCCCGCGATCCGGAAGGGCTATGCGCTGATTCTGCAAGGCCGATCAATGTCGTGGGTTTCGCGCTCCTGCGCCGGGTGAGGGGTAGGCGGTGCCGTCGAGGTTCGTAACCTTTGCCTACAACTTGTGAGCGGGGACTTCCGCCGGAGCGGCTAAAATGCTTAAGCAGGTCCGGCGCCGAGGCGGCATCGCGCGCTGGCGACAACCACCGATTGAGGTTTTGAGCATGACGCGGCGGTATTTCGGGACGGACGGCATTCGTGGCCGCGCCAACCATGGCCCGATGACCTCCGAGGTTGCCCTCAAGGTCGGCATGGCCGCAGGGAAGGTTTTTTCGAACGGTAACCGCGCCCATCGAGTGGTGATCGGCAAGGACACGCGGCTGTCCGGCTACATGATCGAGTCCGCGTTGATGTCGGGCTTTACGGCCGTCGGCATGGACGTGTTCCTGCTCGGCCCCATGCCCACGCCGGCGGTCGCCATGCTGACGCGCTCGCTCAGAGCCGATCTCGGCGTGATGATCTCGGCCTCCCACAACCGCTACGAGGACAACGGCATCAAGTTGTTCGACCCCGACGGCTACAAGCTGTCGGATGAAACCGAGCAGCAGATCGAGGCGCTGATCGATGCGCCGTCGGAAGCGCTGCTCGCGGCGCCGCACCGTATCGGCCGGGCCACGCGCGTGGAAAGCGCACAGGAACGCTATATCGAGTACGCCAAGCGGACGCTGCCGCGCAATCTGCGACTCGACGGGCTCAGGATCGTTATCGATTGTGCACACGGGGCGGGCTACAAGGTGGCCCCCGAGGCGTTGTGGGAGCTGGGGGCGGAGGTCATAAAGATCGGCGTCGATCCCAACGGGCAGAACATCAACTACAAGTGCGGCTCGACGGCGCCTGAGGCTCTCATCGAAAAGGTGAAGGAACTGCGCGCCGATATCGGTATCGCGCTCGACGGCGATGCCGACCGGGTGGTGATCGTGGACGAGAAGGGGTGCCTCGTCGATGGCGATCAACTGATGGCGGTTATCGCGGAGAGCTGGCTTCGGCGCGGGCGGCTCGCTGCCGGCGGCATCGTGGCGACCGTCATGTCGAATCTCGGACTCGAACGCTACCTCTCGGGGCTCGGCCTGTCGCTTGCCCGCACGCCGGTCGGCGACCGCTACGTGGTCGAGCACATGCGCAAGCACGGCTACAACGTCGGCGGCGAGCAGTCGGGACACATCGTGCTGTCCGACTTCACCACCACCGGCGACGGACTCGTCTCGGCACTTCAGATCCTGTCGGTGGTGGTATCGACCGCCAAGCCAGTCAGCGAGGTGTGCAAGCGCTTCGAGCCGCTGCCGCAGGTGCTAAAGAACGTGCGTTACGCCAACGGCACGCCGCTGGAAGACAGCCGGGTGCTGAAGGCGATCGAGGGGGCGAAGGAAAAGCTCGGGAGTTCCGGTCGCCTGGTGATCCGCCCGTCAGGCACCGAGCCCGTCATCAGGGTGATGGCGGAAGGCGACGACGAAACGCTGGTTGCTGCTGTGGTTGGGGACATCGTCGAGGCAGTGAAACACGCGGCCCGCGCCTAAGTGCCGGCCGCTCGATTAAGCCTCCCTTAAAACTTGTGAACTACCGTCACCGCTGAATCAGTTGCGCATCCAAGTGCGGCCGAATCAGGCCACCTAGCGAATCGGTCGACGGCGGCAAGGGCTGTTCTGCCTACGCACAGCGTCGCATTTGCCGCGCGTCGGGGTCGGGTTGCGCGTTCCCAGTCGAAAGTCGGTGCGTGTGTGTCCGCGGTTTCGGCGGCATGGCGCTTCTTTCCGCGCCGGCTGCCCCAACGAGGGATAAGCGACCATGCACATCCAGGCGATGGTGACGACCGGCCTGTGGCTCGGAGTGCTCTTTGCCGCGGGTCTTGCGACCCCCGCCGCGGCCAATGGCACGAGCCGCGTACCCGCGCCCGTGGTCGTGCCGGTTCCAGCGCCCGCGCCCGTGCCGGAGTTCGCCGCCGACTACTACGTGCGCATCGACGTCAGCTACAATTGGTCAGACACGCACCGCTTTGAGACCGAATACGATGTCTATGCGCCGAACTTGAGGGAGGACTCCGGATTCGACGAATTTGCCCGCTATGGTTTGGGCTTCGGCATGTACCTATCGCGCTGGCTGCGCGCCGATATCACCATCGATGTGCGCAACGAGATCACCGGCGATGCCGACGGGACAGTGACCTACACGAGCCCCACGACCGGTTTTCAGAACCGGGATACGATCACCGACACCATTCGCAGCCGCACGTGGACCGGTCTCGTCAACGGCTACATCGACATACCCATGGGCCATGCCTTCACGCCCTACATCGGTGCCGGTGTCGGTCTCGTGCTGCACACGTTCTCGCGCACACTGAATCAGACCATCGAATGCGTCGATGCGGTGGACTGCGATCCGGGCGCTCCGGTCTCGCCAGGGCCGATTACGCTCGCCACCTACGCAGGGCGCGACAAGGACTACGCCTTCGCCTTTGCCGGCGCGTTCATGATCGGGGCCAGTTACGACGTCAACCACAACACGCACTTCGACTTCGGCTACCGGCTGCTCTTTCTCGACGGCGCCGACTTCGCCATCAACGTGGGCGCTGGTAACCCCAACCAGCATGTCATCATCGACGATCAGGTGGTGCATGAGTTGCGCGTGGGACTGCGGTTCGACATCAGGTGAGCGTGAGACCTAGCGTCTCAGGCCGACGTTCAAGTTGACAGCGATCGTCGCCGACCCTATCCGGATCGCGGGACACCCCTCCCCAACGAGGGGCGGCTTATCTGGAAGGGTAGGTTCATGACTGTGCTTGCCAAACCGGCCAAGCGGCCGAATTGCGCCCATTTCTCCTCCGGCCCCTGCGCAAAGCGCCCCGGCTGGTCCCCACGACACCTCGAGAGCGCCTTTCTCGGCCGCTCCCATCGGGCAAGGGAGGGCAAGGCGCGCTTGAAGCTCGCCATCGACAAGACGAAGGCCCTGCTCGGCGTGCCGGACGATTACCGCTGCGCCATCGTGGCCGGCTCCGACACGGGGGCTTTCGAGATGGCGATGTGGGCGATGCTCGGCGCTCGCGGGGTCGACGTGCTCGCCTGGGAGAGCTTCGGCGAGGGATGGGTCACCGACATCACCAAACAACTCAAGCTTGAGGACGTTCGCATCCTCCGCGCCGACTACGGCAGGCTTCCCGATCTCGCCCAAGTGGACTTCGCGCGCGACGTGGTGTTCACCTGGAATGGAACTACGTCGGGTGTGCGCGTGCCCGACGGCAAATGGATTGCGGCCGACCGCCAGGGACTGACGCTCGCCGATGCCACGTCGGCAGCCTTCGCGCAGGCCATAGACTGGCCCAAGGTCGATGTCGCCACCTTTTCCTGGCAGAAGGTGCTGGGGGGCGAGGCGGCGCACGGCATGCTGATCCTTTCCTCGCGCGCGGTGGAGCGGCTTGAGAGCTACACGCCGCCGCGGCCGCTGCCCAAGCTGTTCCGGCTCGTCTCAGGCGGCAAGCTGATGCAGGCCGTGTTCGAGGGCGAGACGATCAATACGCCATCGATGCTGTGCGTGGAGGATTATCTCGATACGCTGGCCTGGGCGGAGAGTATCGGCGGGCTCGCCGGCCTCATGCGCCGCGCCGACACCAACGCCCAGGTGCTCTTCGACTGGATCGAGCGCACGCCCTGGATCGCCAACTTGGCCGTCGATCCGGCCACGCGCTCCAACACCTCGGTGTGCCTTAAGTTCACCGACCCGGCAATCGCAGGCATGCCGGTCGAGAGGCAGGCGGCCTTCGCCAAGGAGTTCGCGACGCTGCTCGAAACGGAAGGGGTGGCGATGGACATCGCCTATTACCGCGACGCGCCGCCGGGCTTGAGGATCTGGACCGGCTCGACCGTGGAGACGGCCGACGTCGAGGCGCTCACGCCGTGGCTTGAGTGGGCGTTTGCGGAGCTCAAAGGAAAGCTCGCCAAGGCGGCGTGAAGGCCGCAGGTCCCATGCTTGCGCCGGCGCCTCGTGACGGGGTGGCCAGGCCGCTGGCTTCGATCCACTGCCCAGTAAAAATGCCCAGTAAAGGTGCGTCATGCCCAGCCCCAAAGTGCTCATCTCCGACGACCTCTCCCCGGCTGCCGTGCAGATTTTCAAGCAACGCGGCGTCGACACGGAAGTGCGAACCGGCCTTTCCAAAGAAGAGCTTGAGAGGATCGTCGGCGACTATGACGGTCTAGCCGTGCGCTCGGCGACCAAAGTGACCGAAAAGGTCATTGCCGCGGCTTCGAAGCTCAAGGTGATTGGGCGGGCCGGCATCGGCGTCGACAACATCGACGTGAAGGCGGCTACCGCCAAGGGCATCATCGTGATGAACACGCCCTTCGGCAACTCGATCACCACCGCCGAGCACGCCATCTCGCTGATGCTGGCACTCGCCCGGCAAATCCCGGAGGCCGACCGCTCAACGCAGGCCGGCAAGTGGGAAAAGAACCGCTTTCTCGGCGTCGAGCTCTATTCCAAGACGCTCGGCGTCATCGGCTGCGGCAACATCGGCTCGATCGTCGCCGACCGCGCCATCGGACTCAAGATGCACGTCATCGCCTACGACCCGTTCCTGTCGGAGGAGCGCGCCATGGAGATCGGCGTGGAAAAGGTGGAGCTCGACGACCTGCTCGCTCGTGCCGACTTCATCACTCTGCACACACCGCTAACCGACAAGACGCGGAACATCCTCGATGCCAGGGCGCTCGCCAAGTGCCGCAAGGGCGTGCGCATCATCAACTGCGCGCGCGGCGGTCTCGTCGACGAGAAGGCGTTGGCCGAGGCCATCAGGTCGGGTCACGTGGCAGGGGCCGCGCTCGACGTGTTCGTGGAGGAGCCGGCGAGAGAGAACGTGCTCTTCGGGCTCCCTAACGTGATCTGCACGCCGCACCTCGGCGCCGCCACCACCGAGGCCCAGGAGAACGTGGCGCTGCAGGTTGCCGAGCAGATGTCGGACTATCTCATTAAGGGCGCCATCACCAATGCCATCAACTTTCCGAACATCACGGCCGAGGAGGCGCCGCGGCTCAGACCCTATGTCAAGCTTGCCGAGCAACTCGGCAGCTTTGCGGGACAGCTCACGGAATCGAGCATCAGGGCCATCCGCATCGAGTACTCGGGCGAGGTGGCACTGCTCAACAAGAGGGCCCTGACCGCAGCAGCGCTCAAAGGGGTGCTCAGCGCGCTGCTGTCGGAGGTCAACATGGTGTCGGCAGCGGTGCATGCGAAAGAGCGCGGCATCATGGTGGAGGAGGTGACCCGTACTCAGGAGGGCGCGTTCGAAAGCTATGTGCGGCTAACCATCGTTGCCGACCGCCTTGAGCGCTCGGTGGCCGGGACCGTGTTCTCCGACGGCCGCCCACGCATCATCCAGGTGCGCGACATCAACATGGAGTTCGAGATCGCCCCGCACATGCTCTACATCCGCAACGCCGACAAGCCGGGGTTCATCGGCAGATTCGGTTCGCTCATGGGGGAAGCGAACGTCAATATCGCCACATTGAACCTCGGGCGCGACCGGCCGGGAGGCGATGCCATCTGCGTGGTGTCGACCGACGAGCCGGTGAGCGATGAGGTGCTCGCGAAGATCCGTGCACTGCCGCACGTGGTACGTGTCAACCGACTGAGCTTCTGACGGCGTCGGCCAGCGGTCGCCGGCTGGTTGTTGCTCCAGGAGGGTTCGCCAATCGCCACAGTTGGGTCACGAATGCCTCCAACCCTGTAGCGGCGCGGGGAAAGCCAACAATCGGGGAGGGTACCTCATGCGCAGGGTGGCAGCCGCCGTGGCCATACTGGCGTGCGCGGACACACTCGTCGCGGCCGAGCTCACGGCCTCGTCGAAGATCGACTCCGTGGTGGTCTTCCCGTCCGGAGCCGAGGTGCGCCGGCTGGCACGCGTAAAACTCGAGGCCGGCGAGCACACCATTTTGTTCGCTGACCTGCCGCAACAGGCCGTCGAAGGCTCGATCCGGGTCGAGGGCAAGGCGACCGGGCCGCTCGAGATCGGTGCGATCGACGTGCGCCGGGTCTCGGTGCCCCGCATCGATCCGGAGGTGGCGGCTAGCAAGCGCAAGCGCATTGAGAACGAGATCGAAAGGCTGAAGGACGAGCGGGCGCTCCATCAAGCCACGCAGCAGGCGGCCGAAGCGCGCAAGTCGTTCCTCGCCAACCTCGTGCAGCTGCCCACCCGAACCCCTCAGGCCGTGGCCGCGGGTGCGGCAGGGCGCGAGGACTGGGCGCAGGTGCTTGGCCTCATCGCCCAAGAAATGCCCGCGGCGCAGAAGGCCGTGCTTGAGGCAGGCGTGCGCATCCGCGACATTGATCGCAAGATCCGCGACCTCGAACAGCAGCTCAGGGCCGAGGGTCCGCCCATGCTCGAGCGCACCGAGGTCAAGGTGTTCCTCGCAGCGCGAGCGCCGCTCGAAGCCGATCTGACGGTGCGCTATCAGGTGCCCGAGGCGTCCTGGGGCGCGCTCTACGACGCGCGGCTGTGGACGGGCTCGCGGGCGGCCCCTCCAAAGCTGACGCTGACGCGGCGTGCCAGCATCACCCAGCGCACGGCCGAGCCGTGGGAGAACGTGACCCTTTCGCTATCGACCAGCCGTCCGGCAGCCGGCGCGGCAGCCCCGGATCTCAAGCCGATCATCGTCGACTTCCCGCCCGAGCGGCCGCCTACGGCGATGCCGGCGTCCCCGCCGCAGGCGACGGCGCGGCGGATGGCGCCGGGCGGCGAAGCCGGCGCGACACGGGACATAAAGGAGGCACCGGCGCCGATGGAGGAGGCGATCGAGCGGCGTGCGGAGGCCGACGTCACTGCCTTCCAGGCCGTATTCGCCATTCCCGGCCGGCTCAGCGTTGCCAACACCGGTGAAGCCAAGCGCGTGCAGATCGAGGAGATCGAAATGGAGCCGGCGCTCACCGTGCGGGCCGTGCCGCGCCTCGATCCGCGCGCCTTCCTTTATGCCCGGTTCACGCTGCCCAAGGCTGCGCCCTATCTCGCTGGCCAGGTCAGTCTGTTTCGCGACCGCACCTTGGTCGGCAATGGCAGGCTGCCGCAGCTCTCGGCCGGCGAGGAGCACGAGCTCGGCTTCGGCCCTGACGATGCGGTGCGCGTGAAACACGTGGTGGTGGAGGAAAAGCGCGGCGAGAGCGGGCTCATCTCGGCGATGCGCACCGACACTCGCAGTTACCGCATGACAATCAGGAGCCTGCACGAGCGGCCAATCGCCTTTTCGGTGCGCGACCAGGTCCCGGTTGCCGGCAATCAGGATATCAAGGTCGAGCTGATCGGCCGCACGCCGCCGACCCGACGCGACGTCGACGACCGGCGCGGCGTTCTCGCCTGGGAAGACAAGCTCGCTCCAGATGAGGAACGGGTGATCGAGTTCGGATACCGCATCACTTGGCCGAGTGGCAAATCGATCGTATTCGGACGATAAGGGCTCTTGCAGTGCAGCATGGCAGCCTTCGTACTTGCAGGCGAGCCGGGTCGGACGGATGTCCTTGCTCCCGCCTTGATGCCGAGCGAGAGAAAGGATACCAGCGGCCGGTTCGTCGGCACAGCGGTGGCGGAGACGGGACATGTGGAAGCGATTGGCTGGAGTGATCTTGGTGCTGGCGCTTGCCGGCATGATGGCGGGCGAGGCGTCTGCGCAGCGAGGGGATCGCCGCGACTGGGTGCTGCTCGGGCAGCAATCGGTCGGCTTTCTGGTGGATCGCGACGTGATCCGCATCGGTCAGTCGGAGGACTGGTTCCGTAACCGCTCGTTCAGTGCACTGCACTTCGAGGTGCTCCAGAACGACATCCACCTGCAGACGATCCGCCTCGTCTATATCAACGGCTATACCGAGACGCTGGCGGTGGACAGGCTGATCCGCGCCGGCAGTGACTTGGCGGTCGATCTCAGAGGCGAACGCAGCTACCTGAGACAGATCGAAATGACCTACCGCTCGCGGCCGAACTTCCGTGGTCAGGCGGTGGTTCGCGTCTATGGCGAGCCGGCGCGGCGCGGTGCTCCGGCGCTCGTCCGTTCCGGGCCGGGGCCACGACCGGACTGGATCGTGCTCGGACGACAGAGCGTCGGCTTCGGCGTCGACCGCGACAGCATCATTATCGGCCAGCCGGAGGATTGGTTCCGCACGCGCTCGTTCCGCACGCTTTATCTCGAGGTCAGCCGTAACGACGTGCACCTGATGGATGTGCGTATCATTTACCTCAACGGCTACCAGGAGGAGTTCCGAGTCGACCGGCTGGTTCGCCAGGGCGAGGTGCTGCCGATCGACCTGCGCGGCGAGCGCAGCTACCTCAGGCGTGTCGATCTCACCTACCGCGCGCGGCCGAGCTTCCGCGGCGAAGCGGTGGTGACGCTCTATGGGGAGCCGGCAGGGCGGGGTGACGGGCCTCCCGCATTCGCTCCCGGTCGCGGCGACTGGGTCGAACTTGGCTGTCAGCAGGTTGCGCTGTTCGGCAGGGACAGCGATTCGATCCGTGTCGGGCGCCGGGAGGGCCGCTTCAGGTCGATTCGCCTCGAGGTGCGCGGTGCCGACGTCGAGATCCTGGATCTCAAGGTCATCTATGCCAATGGGGCGTCGGACGACATCCAGGTGCGCCACTTCCTCCGCGCCGGCGAGCGCACGCGGCCGCTCGACCTCAAGGGATGGGAACGCGCCATCGACCGCGTGGTGTTGAACTATCGGACCAAGCTCAACCCGGTCGACATCATCGCCAAACAGCGCATCAGCACGGCCACGGTGTGCGTGGAGGGCCTGCAGTAGCGAGCTTGTCGTTCCCGCGTCCTGAGCAGCATGGGCAGCGCCGCCGGCTCTCGACGACTGGCCGCACGAGGCCAGCCTGGGCTATAGTCCGATCAGGGCCCCGGCCATCAGCCGGGGCCCAGTCATGACGGGAACGCGGGATGGCCAACGTCGTCGTGGTCGGCGCCCAGTGGGGCGACGAAGGCAAGGGCAAGATCGTGGACTGGCTGTCGGAGCGCGCCGACATCGTGGTGCGCTTCCAGGGTGGCCATAACGCCGGGCACACACTCGTCATCGGCAACGAGACCTTTCGCCTGTCGCTGCTGCCCTCGGGCGTGGTGCGGCCGGGCAAGCTCGCGGTCATCGGCAACGGCGTCGTCGTCGATCCATGGGCTCTCGTGGAGGAGATCGAAAGGCTCAGGAGCCAAGGTGTTACGGTGAGCCCCGACAATCTGAGGATTGCCGAGAACGCGACCCTCATTCTTCCTCTCCATCGCGAGCTCGATCTCATCCGCGAGGCAGCGGCAGGGGAGGGCAAGATCGGCACCACCGGTCGGGGCATCGGCCCGGCCTACGAGGACAAGGTCGGGCGCCGCGCCATCCGCGTACAGGACCTCAAAAATCTGGGCACGCTAGGCCCCAAGGTCGATCGCATCCTGGTGCATCACAATGCGCTGCGCCGCGGCCTGAACCAGCCCGAGATCAGCAAGGATCAGCTCATGTCGGAGCTCGCTGAGATCGGGCCCAAGATTTTGCCTTACATGGATGTGACGTGGGAGCTGCTCGACCGCGAGCGGCGGGCCGGCAGGCGCATCCTTTTCGAAGGGGCGCAGGGCGCGCTGCTCGACATCGACCACGGCACCTATCCGTTCGTCACCTCCTCCAACACGGTGGCGGCGCAGGCGGCGACCGGCTCGGGTATCGGCCCCGGCGCGGTCGGCTACGTGCTCGGCATCGCCAAGGCCTACACCACACGCGTCGGTTCGGGGCCGTTTCCGACCGAACTCAACGATGCGATCGGCGAGCTGATCGGGCGCAGGGGTCATGAGTTCGGCACCGTCACCGGCCGCAAGCGGCGCTGCGGCTGGTTCGACGCCTGCCTCGTCAGGCAGATGGTCAAGGTCGCCGGAATCGACGGCATTGCCCTCACCAAGCTCGATGTGCTCGACGGCCTGTCCGAGCTCAAGGTG
>DATLZB010000035.1:0-6405 GCA_035574175.1 Hyphomicrobiaceae bacterium | reverse complement strand
CCCGCCGTGCTCATCAACATCCCCGGCACGACGGCGGCCGTCGCCACCACCTTCGACGGCTATCCGATGGCGCGCAAGGGCATGCACAACGAGGCCCTCGGTGCGGGTCTCTCGGCCTCCGTCATCGGCGTCCTGCTGAGTTACATCCTGCTCTTTCTGACCATCGTGCCGATGGCAGAGATCGTGCTCAAGATGGGGCCGCTCGAGATGTTGGTGGTCGCCATCTGGGGCATGATGCTGATCGGATCGCTTACCGGCGACAGCATGGCGCGCGGCCTGCTTGCCGGCACTTTCGGGGTGCTGCTTGGCACCGTCGGCATGAACACGGCCGGTTTCATCCGCGGCACCATGGGCATTCCCTGGCTGCTCGACGGCATCTCGGTTGTGCCGGCGATGATGGGGCTCTTGGCTGCGAGCCAGCTCTTCATGCTGGTCAACACGCCTTACCTCGTCGAGAACGAGGCCGCCCGGCAAATCAGCCTGAAAAGGATCATCAGCGGGGTGCGCATGTCGCTGCGCTATCCCGCCGTCATACTGCGCGGCTCCGTGATCGGCATCGTCATCGGCGCGGTACCGGGGGTCGGCGCATCGATCGCCAACCTGCTCGCCTACGCCGAGGCCAAGCGCACCTCGCCGGATCCGGAGACCTTCGGCAAGGGCAATGTCAAGGGCGTGGTCGCCTCCGAGTCGGCAAATTCGAGCGCCGAAGGCGGCTCGATGGCGACGCTGTTCGCGCTCGGTATTCCAGGCGGCAGCGCCACCGCCATCATGCTCGCTGCCTTCGCCATGCACAACGTGGTGGGCGGTCCGCAGTTCATCTCCGATCAACGCCACATCGTCTATGCCATCCTGTTCTCCGAGCTGGCCCAGTCGATCCTGCTGTTCCCGGTCGGCATCGCCTTCTGCATGCTGGCCGCTTACATCGTGCGCGTGCCCATGCGCCTGCTGGTTCCGGCCGTGCTGGTGGTTGCCACCTTCGGCTCTTACGCGGTGGACGGCAACGTTTCCGGCCCCATCACGCTGTTCGTGTTCTCGATCATCGGCTGGGCCATGGTCCGCTACGAATACCCCGTGGCCGCAACGGTCGTCGGCCTGCTGCTCGGCCGCCTGCTCGAAAACAACGCGATCAACACCTACCAGATCAGCGGCGGCGACCCGGCCTACATCCTCGAGCGGCCGGCCGCCGTCGCCGTGCTGATCCTCATGGCGCTGTCGTTCGGGGCCACCGCCTGGGCTCAGCACAAGGGGCGCAAGCGCCAGCAGATCGGCCAAGGTGCCCACTCCTAGCGGGCGGCGGCGCCGGCTGCCTGCCAACATCGCTGGAGCAACTGGCGGGCCCCACGCAGCTCTTGGCGGCAAAACCCCAGCCTGGTACCTTCAAGCCCGCCACGCTGCGGAGATGCCTGATTCGCCCTACGGCGTCGTTGTTATTTGTTTGTGAGCTTGGACAGGGATAGGGTCGGCCCTGTTGACGACTTTGTGGAAGTGAGGCGCGGCGCGCTATGGTTTCCTAAAGTGCTCTGCTATTTCCCGTGGCCGCGTGCATGACCAGCCGGGTTCCACCTCAAGCTTGAGAATATGCCAGTGCGCCTACGTGAGCGTATCGAATGCCCAGCCAGGGACGCCGATCAAGCCGAGAGCGAGCGAAGGGTGGCACTCCGACGCTGATTTGCTGCGACTGAAGTTGAACCCTCTCGAGCAGAAGTTGGAAGCCAAGAGGTGGGCATGACCAGAGCGGCGCCGGCGGACAACTACTGCATAAAGGCCGGTTATGTCGCTCGGACCGCTGCTGTCACGATCGAAACGACGCCAGGCGACTATTGGACACCGCAGCGGATTCACATGGCGGCGTTCTACCAGTTCGAGGTCTATCGGCGAGCCGCGGGGCTCATTGAGCAGCATGGACTGTCCACGGTGCTCGACCTCGGAGCCGGCTACCCAGGCAAGATTCATCTACTCGGGCACGTATCGCTGACACTCGTCGATCAGGCGACACTGGCCCCGATCGTTGCGCGGGATTTTCCGTACGTTGAGTTCATCGCCGACGACCTGGAGCGCCCTGGCAAGCTCGGACGCCGCAGCTTTGATCTTGTCATCTGCGCCGATGTCCTGGAGCACCTGATGGATCCAGATCCGTGCATGGAACTGATCCGCAGCGCGGCGAAGCGCTTTGCCGTCTTGTCCACACCCGAGCGCGATGTGATGCGTGGCACCGATTGTATGGCGTCGCCGAAGCCCGAGCACGTACGGGAGTGGAACGCAGAGGAGTTTCGACGGTATGTTGAAAGCCGCGGCTTCAACGTCGTGTCGCAGGAACTGTTGCCGCAAGGTCGGCTATCGCGGTTGGAGCGTGTGGGCGCCGCCCTCCTCGGCCTCCGCGGTCGCCGTTGGACCGCATGCCAGATGATCGTATGTCAGCCTCGCGTGCAATCCATGGCCGACATTGAGTTATCCCCGCCACCCAGTTCCGGCTTATAATGTCTGGTTCGCATTCATCGTCTTAACTGAATATAATAATACGCTGTAATACATGAATAATATGCTTGACAGCGTTGCGCTCTTTCGCTAGTGTTGTGCTATCGGGCGACAGGTGCGTGAGCATCGCCTCAAGCGCCGCGCCCCGTTCCCGACAATCCCTGCCTGCAACGCCGCGAACCATCATGGTCCACTGGCATGATCCGGTGCGCGAGGCGGTCAGGCGTGCCTATGTGGAAGGCGACGAGACCGTCATCGATATCAGCCAGCGGTTCGGCGTCAGCGAGCACACGATCTGGCGCTGGAGGCGTGCCTACGGCTGGCCGGCGCGCGGTCATCGGGGGCGCCGTCTTCGCAGGAAGCCCGCTCGCGCGTCGATGCGCGCATATCTGATCGCGCGCCTTTACAGAGCACTCTTGAAGAACCTCGACCTACTGGAGAAGAGCATGACCGAAGACGAGGGCGCCCCGCGGGGCGACGAACGCAGCACGCGCGCGCTCGGCGCCATCGCGCGCACGCTCGAGAAACTGAATGACGTTGAGCCCGGAACCGATCCCGCCGCTGTTGCTCCCGCCACCGCTCCCAAATCCAGACCGCGCTCGGCGGCCGCTCCCGAACTCGAGGAGGCGGAGCGCCTCCGCCTGGAGCTTGCGGAACGCATACTCAAGCTTAGGGAGCGAGGTAAGCCTTGAGGATGTCGTTGCCAGTCTGGCCAGCCTCAACGCGCACGCCCTTCAGGTCGTGCTCGGCGATTGGCAGATCTGGGCCAGGGAGGATCAGGTCGCCCCGCCCGAGCCGGACGAGGGCCCGTCCTGGCGCACTTGGCTGCTGCTCGGCGGGCGCGGTGCCGGCAAAACCCGCGCCGGCGCCGAGTGGGTGAAGGCGCAAGTGCTGGGCACGCCTCCGCCAGCCGGGGGATCCGGCCTGCGCATCGCCCTGGTCGGCGAGACGATCAAGGACGTGCTGGCGGTGATGGTGGAGGGCGTATCCGGCCTCCTTGCCGTGCATCGCACGGGCGAACGGCCGCTGCTCATCGCCTCGCGCCAGCAACTCGTGTGGCCGAACGGCGCCATGGCGCAGATGTTCTCCTCCGAAGACCCCGACGGACTGCGCGGCCCTCAGTTCCACTTCGCCTGGTGCGACGAGGTGTGCAAATGGCGCCACCCCGACCGCACCTGGGATACGCTGCAGTTCGCGCTGCGCCTGGGCGATGCGCCGCGCCAGGTGGTGACGACCACGCCGCGGCCGATCCCGCTGCTGAAGCGGATCATGGAGGACGCCGGTACGGTCGTGGACCGCGCTCCGACGGAGGAGAACAAGGAGCATCTCGCGCCCGGCTTCTTGGACGGGATGCGCCGCCGCTATGCCGGCACCGCCCTCGGCCGCCAGGAGCTCGACGCCGAGCTGATCGAGGAGTGCCCCGGCGCGCTCTGGCGGCAGGACTGGTTCGACGAGTTGCGGGTCGCCGCGGCGCCGGAACTGACCCGCATCGTGGTGGCGGTCGACCCGCCGGTCACCGCCACCGCGTCCTCAGACGCCTGCGGGCTCGTCGTCGCCGGCCTCGGCCGCGACCGGAGAGGCTACATCCTCGCCGACCGCACGCTCCAGGGCCGCGAGCCGGCGGGGTGGGCGCGGGCGGCGGTGGCCGCTTACCGCGACTTTGCCGCCAACCGCATCGTTGCCGAGGCCAACCAGGGCGGCGATCTGGTCGAGAGCGTGATCCGCCAGGTCGATGCCACGGTGCCGATCAGTCTGGTGCGGGCCACGCGCGGCAAATGGCTGCGCGCGGAGCCGGTGGCCGCGCTCTACGCCGAGGGCCGCGTCGCCCACGTCGGCCGCTGGCCCGAACTTGAGGCGCAGATGCTGGCCTTCGGCGCCGACGGACTCGCCGGCGGCAGGAGCCCCGACCGGCTCGATGCGCTGGTGTGGGCGCTGACCGCGCTGATGCTCGATCCGCGCCCCGAGCCCGGCGTTCGCGCACTTTAGAACTCGCCCTCTCCGCCCTGTGCGGGGAGCAACGAGCTGAGCACCCATGCCGACACGCAACCCCGATCGCCCGCCTTCGCGCCTTGGCCGCATGGCCGGGGCGCTGGCCCGGCTGTGGTCCGGCGGCGAGGCCAAGGCCTCGCTCACCGGCCCGCTGATCGCGTTCGAGACCTTCGGCAGCCCGGCCTGGAGCCCGCGCGACTATGCCGCCTTCGCCCGCGAGGGCGTGATGCAGAACGCGATTGTCTATCGCTGCGTTCGCATGATCGCGGAGGCGGCGGCTTCGGTGCCGCTCGTGCTCTACGACGCCGGCTGCGAGGTGGAGCGTCATCCGCTGCTCGATCTGTTGGCCAAGCCGAGCCCCGGCCGCACCGGCACCGACCTTTTGGAGGCCTGGTACGGCTTCCTGCTCGTGGCCGGCAACGCCTACCTCGAGGCGGTGGCCTTCGGCGGCGGCGTGCGCGAGCTCCATGCGCTGCGGCCCGACCGCATGAAAGTGGTGCCCGGTCCCGACGGCTGGCCCGAGGCCTACGAGTATTCCGCCGGCGGCCGCGCCGTGCGCTTTGCCGGCGAGGCGGTGCCGGGGGTGGCGCCGATCCTGCACCTGAAGTTCTTCCACCCGCTCAACGATCACTACGGCCTGTCGCCCATCGAGCCGGCCGCCGCGGCAATCGACATCCACAATGCGGCAAGCCGCTGGAACAAGGCCCTGCTCGACAATTCGGCGCGGCCCTCGGGGGCCCTCGTCTACACCACCGGCGGACATCTGAGCGCGGAACAATTCGAGCGCTTGAAGAGAGAGATCGAGCACACCTACCAGGGCACGCGCAATGCCGGCCGGCCGCTGCTGCTCGAAGGCGGGCTCGACTGGAAGGCGATGAGCCTTTCGCCGCACGACATGGATTTCATCGAGGCCAAGCACGCCGCCGCCCGCGAGATCGCGCTGGCGCTGGGGGTGCCGCCGATGCTGCTCGGCATCCCCGGCGACAACACCTATTCCAATCTGCAGGAGGCGGCCCGCGCCTTCTGGCGGCAGAGCGTGCTGCCGCTCGTTGCCCGTACCGCCCGCGCAGTGGTCGGCTGGCTCGGGCCCGCGTACGGCGGCGAACTCGCCATGGCGGCCGACCTCGACCAGATCGAGGCGCTCTCCGCCGAACGCGAGGCGCTGTGGGCGCGCATCGAGCGGGCGAGCTTTCTCACCCGCGACGAGAAGCGCGCAGCCGTCGGCTACGGCCCGGCAGGCGAGGGCGAGGTGTAGCCGGATCCTCATCGGCATCGGCATCCAACTTCGGAAGAGGACGGCATGATCCACGTCGACGGCAGGGCGAGGGAGAGGGCGCGGGAGGTGAAGTTCACCGCGCTCGACCTCAAAGGCATCGACCTCGACGGCGTGTTCGAGGGCTACGCCAGCCTGTTCCACAAGGAGGACATGGGCCGCGACGTGGTGGTGCCCGGGGCCTTCCGAGACAGCCTGGCCGAGCGGGGGGCCGGCGGCATCAAGATGCTGTTCCAGCACGATCCCAACCAGCCGATCGGAGTGTGGCTCAAGCTCTACGAGGACGCGCGCGGCCTGTTCGCCCGCGGCCGCCTCATGCTCGAGGTCGGCAAGGCACGCGAGGTGCTCGCCCTGATCCGCGCCGGCGCCATCGACGGCCTGTCGATCGGGTTCCGCGTGGTGCGCGGCCTGCGCGATCCCCGCACCGGCATCAGGCGGCTCGAAAAAATCGATCTGTGGGAGATCTCCGTTGTCACCTTCCCCATGCTGCGCGAAGCGCGCGTCGCCTCGCTCAAGAGCGGAAAGGCGCCGTTCGCCAACCGCTCGCCCAGCGAACGCGAGTTCGAGCGCTGGCTCATGCAGGAGGCTGGGTTCACGCGCCGAGAAGCCCGCGCCGTCATGCGCGAGGGCCACAAGGGCCTGAGACCCCTGCGGGAGACGGGCGGGGC
>DATLZB010000034.1:0-17415 GCA_035574175.1 Hyphomicrobiaceae bacterium | reverse complement strand
CTGAGATCTCGTTGCAGGATGCCAAGCGCATCAAGCCCGATGCTGTGGTCGGCGACCTCATTTCCGAGCCGCTGCCGCCGCTCGACTTCGGGCGCGTGGCCGCCCAGAACGCCAAGCAGGTCATTGTGCAGAAGGTGCGCGATGCCGAGCGCGAACGTCAGTACAACGAGTACAAGGACAAGGTGGGCGAGATCGTCATCGGCACGGTGAAGCGCGTTGAATACGGCAACGTCATCGTCGATTTGCGTAACGCTGAGGGCATCATTCGCCGCGACGAGATGATCCCCCGCGAGAACGTGAAGTACGGAGATCGCATCCGCGCCTACGTCTACGATGTGCGCCGCGAGCAACGCGGACCCCAGATATTCCTGTCGCGCGCCCGTCCCGAGTTCATGTCGAAGCTGTTCGCCATGGAGGTACCCGAAATCTACGATGGCGTCGTCGAGATCAAGTCGGTGGCGCGCGATCCCGGCTCCCGCGCCAAGATTGCCGTTATCTCCAAGGACTCCTCAATCGATCCGGTCGGCGCCTGCGTCGGCATGCGCGGCCAGCGCGTGCAGGCGGTGGTCAACGAGCTGCAGGGCGAGAAGGTCGACATCATCCAGTGGAACCAAGATGCAGCCTCCTTCATCGTCAATGCGCTTGCTCCCGCCGAGGTGACCAAAGTCGTGCTCGACGAGGACTCCAACCGCATCGAGGTGGTGGTGCCCGAAAGCCAGCTCTCGCTCGCTATCGGCCGGCGCGGCCAGAACGTGCGGCTCGCCTCCCAGCTCACTGGTTGGGACATCGACATCTTGACCGAGCAGGAGGAGAGCGAGCGGCGCCAGAAGGACTTTGCCGAGCGCTCGCAGATGTTCATGGAATGCCTCGACGTCGACGAGGTGATCGCTCAGTTGCTCGTCACCGAGGGTTTCGCCAGTGTCGAGGAAGTGGCCTTTGTCGACGTCAGCGAGATCGCACACATCGAGGGTTTCGACGAGAACACGGCCAACGAGATCCAGGCGCGGGCGCGCGAGTACCTGGAGCGTCAGGAGCAGGAGCGCGATGCCAAACGCCGGGAGCTTGGCGTCTCCGACGACCTCGCCCGCGTTTCCGGCGTCACCAGCGCCATCATGGTGCGCTTCGGCGAGCACGGCATCAAGACGTTGGAGGACCTGGCCGACTGTGCCACCGACGACCTCATCGGCTGGACCGAGCGCAAACGTGACAAGAACGCCGAGCCCGTGCGTCACAAAGGCATCCTCGACGGCTTCGAGATAGGCCGCGCCGAGGCCGAAGAGATGATCATGTCGGCGCGCCTGCTGCTCGGTTGGGTGACGGAGGAGGAGCTGGCCGCCAAAGCCGCCAAAGAGGCAGAGCAGCAGGCAACTGGGGAAGGCGAGGCGCAAGTCTTAGCACCGGCAGCCGGCAACGCCTGACTGCGCCATGACACTGGAGCGGACATTCGCGCGGAATGAGCGACACCAAACGTGGCAGCATGAGCAAGGACGCGCCGGCAAATGGGCCCGTGCGCACTTGCATCGTCACGCGCAGCGCTCGTCCCGCGGCCGAACTGCTGCGCTTCGTAGCGGGCCCTGACGGCGCCGTTGTGCCCGACCTGCAAGGTCGCCTTCCGGGGCGTGGCGCCTGGGTCACCTGCAGCAAGATGGCGGTTGCCGATGCAGTCCGCCGCAAGGCCTTCGCCCGCGCCCTGGAGCAGCAGGTGGCAACGCCCGCGGACTTGGCCGATCGGGTCGAGCGGCTCTTGGTGAAGCGCGCGCTCGATACTTTGAGCCTTGCCAACAAGGCGGGTCTCGTGGTGACGGGCTTCACCAGAGTCGAGGCCGCGATTGGGCAAGGCTCGGTCGCGGTGCTGCTGCACGGCTCTGAAGCCGCCGAGGATGGCCGTCTCAAGCTCGACCGATTGCTGGATGCGGCCTCGCGCAGGGCAAAAAAACCGGTCCGCGTGTGTCGGGAGCTGACGGTCGAGCAATTGAGCTTGGCCTTGGGGCGGCCAAATGTGGTACACGCCTGCCTGAGCACAGGCGGCGCCACGGCAATGTTTCTTGCCGAGGTTGAGCGTTTGGCGCGCTATCGATCCGCGGCCGACCTGTCGAACCCGGGGTTGGCGCTGGCCGGGCTGCCGCAGCAAGGCGATTAGGAAAAGGCAAGGGATGAGTGAACCTAAGGAAACCACTGACAAAACCGTTCACCCCAGCGTGCGCAAGCCGCTCAGTCTGAAGCGAACGGTTGAGTCGGGCCATGTACAGCAGAAGTTTAGCCATGGCCGCTCAAAGTCGGTGGTCGTTGAGAAGCGCAAGAAGCGGACCTTGGTTGGCCCCGAAACCGAGGAAGCCGCTGGGCGGGCTGGGCAGAGGGAGGCCGCATCCGCTCAGCGCCGGCCCCAGACCGCCGCCCACCAATCCGCCGAGGCCCCCGCAACCGGCGCTGCCCCTGCACGTACCCTTTCCGAGGAGGAGCGCGCGGCACGGGCGAAGGCACTGGCTGCCGCTCAGGTGCGAAGCGCCGAGGAGGAGCGCTTAAGGAGCGAGCGCGAACGCCAAGCCGCGGCGAAACCCGAGGCTCCTGACAAGCGCGGGGCCGTCGAACATCGTGGCCGTGACGCGGCCGTGAGCGAGGCTGAGCCCTCTCCCCAACCGGCTCCCGCCCCGAATGGCGGTCAGGCGGCGGCAACGCTGGCAGTGGAGGAGGAGTCTGGTGCCGGGGATGGCGCCCCAGCACCCAGTCAGCCGCCAGCCAAGCCGGCGGAAGAGGCTGCCCCGCCCCGACCCGTCGGCATGACGCGCCCGATGATCGTATCTCGCCCCGAGCGTCCGAGTGCGAAGGTCTTTGAGCCGGCCAAGCCGCCGGAGCCTGAGACGGCCAAGCGCACGGCCCGCCCGAGCGCTGCCGTGCTCGATCTTGGTGATGAGGAAGAGGCGCGGGCCAAACGCAAGGGTAGCAGGGCGCTTCGCGGCCCGGCAAAGGGCGCCGAAGGCCGGGTTCGCGGTAAGCTTACCATCACCAACGCCTTTGATGAGTCGCAGCGCCAGCGGTCACTAGCCTCGCTGAAACGCCGCCGTGAGCGCGAGAAGCGCCGTGAGATGGGCATACTCCAGCCGCGCGACAAGATTGTGCGCGAGGTGGTGATTCCCGAGGCGATCACCATTCAGGAGCTTGCCAACCGGATGTCGGAGCGTGCGGTCGACGTCATCAAGTTCCTGATGAAATCGGGCGAGATGCATACCATCAACGACGTCATCGACGCCGACACCGCCGAGCTCATCGTCCAGGAATTCGGACATACGGCAAAGCGCGTCTCCGAAGCGGACGTCGAGGAAGGCTTCATCGGGGAGCGCGACCCGGAAGAGACCCTCCAGCCGAGAGCGCCGGTGGTCACCATCATGGGCCACGTCGACCACGGCAAGACCTCGCTGCTCGATGCCATCCGCAGCACCAACGTGGCCGCTGGCGAGGCTGGCGGCATCACCCAGCACATCGGCGCGTACCAGGTAACGACGGACGAAGGTCACAAGATCACGTTCATCGACACCCCGGGCCACGAGGCCTTCACCGCCATGCGCGCGCGCGGCGCCAAGGTGACCGATATCGTCGTGCTGGTGGTCGCCGCCGACGACGGCGTGATGCCGCAGACGGTGGAAGCCATCAATCATGCCAAGGCGGCGGGCGTGCCTCTGATCGTCGCCATCAACAAGATCGACAAGCCGGATGCCGATCCGAACCGCGTGCGCACCGAGCTGCTTCAGCACGGGGTCGTGGTGGAGAGCATGTCCGGCGAGACGTTGGAAGTGCCCGTTTCGGCCTTGAAACGCACCAATCTTGACAAGTTGCTGGAAGCCATCGTGCTGCAGGCCGAACTGCTTGAGCTCAAGGCCAACCCCAACCGCACCGCCAATGGCCACGTGATCGAGGCCAAGCTCGAGCGCGGACGCGGCCCAGTCGGTACCCTGCTGGTCGAGCGCGGCACCCTCCGCGTCGGCGACATTGTGGTCGCCGGCACGGCGTGGGGTCGCGTGCGCGCGCTCATCGATGACAAAGGCAAGAACGTGGACGAGGCAGGCCCCTCGGTTCCCGTCGAGATGCTCGGGTTCGATTCCGCTCCCGAGGCCGGCGACGAGTTCTCCGTCGTTGAAAGTGAAGCGCGCGCGAGAGAGATCACCGACTATCGTGTCCGCAAGCGCCGGGAAGCGCTGGGCTCGGCCGGCACTCCGCGCACGCTCGAACAGATGATGCAGCAGCTCAAGGACGCGGGACGCAAGGAGTTTCCGCTGGTCATCAAGGGTGACGTGCAGGGCTCGGTGGAAGCCATCGTTGGCGCCTTGCGCAAGATCTCCACCGATGAGGTTGAAGCGCGCATCGTTCACGCTGGCGTCGGCGGCATCACTGAATCCGACATTGCGCTCGCCACTGCGTCCAAGGCCGTAGTGATCGGCTTCAATGTGCGCGCCAACGTCCAAGCCAAGGCGTCCGCCGACCGTGACGGTGTCGAGATCCGCTACTATGACATCATCTATGATCTCGTCGACGACGTGCGCGCTGCCATGTCCGGCCTGCTGGCGCCGACCGTCCGCGAGATCCCGCTTGGCAGCGCCGAGGTTCTGCAGGTGTTCAACATCTCCAAGGTTGGCAAGGTCGCCGGCTGCCGTGTACGCGAGGGCCGCGTCGAGCGTGGCGCGAAGGTGCGGCTGATCCGTGACAACGTCGTGATTCTGAAGGAGGGAAGACTGTCCAGCCTCAAACGCTTCAAGGACGAAGTGCGCGAGGTTCCGGCCGGGCAGGAGTGCGGTATGGCATTCGAGAACTACCAGGACATTCGCGAGGGCGATATCATCGAATGCTTCAATGTCGAGACGGTGAAGCGAACGCTCTAGTGCCCCGTCGTAGCTCCGCCCGCGCCGGGTGGAACCGGACGCCATCCTGTTGCCTTTCTGTCAAATGAACCGCAAACCGAGGGCGAAATCCCCCGAGCCATCGCAGCGCCAGTTGCGGGTGGCCGAGATGATCAGGCACAAGATCGCCGACATGCTGACGCGCGGCGAGGTACATGACGAGGTGATCGCGCGTCACCTCATCACTGTGCCTGAGGTTCGCCTGACCTCCGACCTGCGGCTTGCCACCGTTTATGTGATTCCACTCGGCGGCCTCGATGCCGCCGCCGTCCTGACCGCGCTCGAGGCCAACAAGCGCTACATTCGGGGCGAGGTGGCACGAACCATCAATTTGAAGTTCGCGCCGGACATCCGCTTCCGGCTCGATGAGACCTTCGACGAGGCTGCCCGCATTGAGCGCCTGCTCGCCAGCCCGAAGGTGCGAAGAGACATTGCCAAGGACTGAGCGGCCCGCGCCCGTTCGGGAACCTCGGGGCGACTCGAGTGGAGTGCCATGAATCGTCGATTGAAGGGCGTTTCCGTGCACGGCTGGATCGTGCTGGACAAGGCTCGGGGCATGACCTCGACGCAGGCGGTAAGCGCCGTGCGGCGGCTGTTCAACGCGCGCAAGGCCGGGCACGCGGGTACCCTCGATCCGCTGGCGACCGGCATTCTGCCGATAGCGCTCGGCGAGGCCACGAAAACCGTCTCCTTCGTCATGGACGGAGTGAAGGCCTATCGCTTCACCGCGCGTTGGGGAGCGGAGACCGACACCGACGATGCGGAAGGCGCCGTGACCGCGACCAGCGACCGACTGCCCGAGGAGCCCGCCATTCGCGCGCTCATCCCGCGCTTCACCGGGCTCATCAGCCAAGTGCCGCCCCGCTACTCGGCGGTCAAGATTGACGGCCAGCGCGCCTACGATCTCGCCCGCGAGGGCGAACCCGTTGAACTCGAGGCGCGTCTCGTATCGATCGACGACTTGCGCCTCGTGGAATTGCCGGACCGGGCGACGGCGGTGTTTGAGGCGCAATGCGGCAAGGGCACCTATGTCCGCGCGCTGGTGCGCGACATCGGCCGTCTGCTTGGCTGCTACGGCCACGTCGTGGCGCTGAGGCGAACCCGGGTGGGACCTTTCAACGAGGAGCAAGCGATAACCATCCACGCGCTAAAGGAGCTTGCGTCGGAGGACGATGGCCTCGGCGCCCTGTCCAGGGCCTTGCTCCCCCTCGAGACGGCGTTGGCGGAGTTGGACGCGCTCAACGTCACCGCCGCCGATGCCTCCCGTCTTGCCAACGGTCAGCCGGTTCTGCTGCGCGGCCGGGATGCGCCGATCCGGTCGGGACCGGCCTTCGCCGTCTGCCATGGCCGGCCTGTCGCCATTTGCGAGATCGAGGCGGGGGAGCTGCGGCCCCTGCGGGTCTTCAACTGGGCGTGACGACGAGCCTCGCTGCCCTGCGCACATTCCCTTCGCTTTCGCATTGCGATGCTGGTATAAGCCTGCCCTGCGGATGGACGACCCTGCTGGACGACATCCCGGCTGCGGCCACATACACCCGATCCGCTCAATCAAACAATTGAAATGAAAGGGAAATATCGATGTCGCTGACGAGCGAGCGCAAGTCTGCGCTCATCAAGGAGAATGCCACCAAGAGCGGGGATACAGGCTCCCCGGAGGTGCAGATCGCAATCCTCACGGAGCGCATCAACGGCCTGACTGAGCACTTCAAGCGGCACCAGAAGGACAACCATTCTCGCCGCGGCCTGCTGAAGATGGTGAGCAGGCGCCGGCGCCTGCTCGACTACCTGAAGTCCAAGGATGAGGCTCGCTACCAGCAGATCATCGAGAAGCATGGCATCCGGCGCTAGCTACGCCGCGATCCAATGAGCCGGCGTGCGTGCCCGCCGCTCACTGATTGCGTGGCGACGCCCGCAGCGCGCTTGCGCAAGCACGCTGGCGACGCCCGCCACCGGCGCGAACGTTGGACCGAAACGAAAGACAGCACATGTTCGATATTCATCGTGTGGAAATTGAATGGGGCGGGCGCAAGCTCAAGCTCGAGACCGGACACATTGCCCGCCAGGCCGACGCGGCCGTCTATGCCCAGTACGGCGAAACCAGTGTCCTTGCCACCGTGGTTGCCGAGAAGAGCGCCAAGCCGGGCGTCGATTTCTTCCCGCTCACCGTTCACTATCAGGAGAAGACCTATGCCGCCGGCAAGATTCCCGGCGGCTATTTCAAGCGGGAAGGGCGTCCGACCGAGAAGGAGACGCTCACCTCCCGGTTGATCGACCGTCCGATTCGTCCGTTGTTCGTCAACGGCTTCAAGCACGAGACGCAGGTCATCGTCACCGTGCTCTCCTTCGACAACGAGAACGACCCCGACATCCTGGCCATGATCGCGGCCTCTGCCGCGCTGACCTTGTCGGGCGTACCGTTCCTGGGGCCCATCGGCGCCGCCCGGGTCGGCCTCATCGAGGGCCAGTTCGTGTTGAACCCGATGATCGACGAGATGCCCGAGACCAAGCTCGACCTCGTGGTGGCCGGCACGCAGGATGCGGTCATGATGGTGGAGAGCGAAGCCCAGGAGCTGCCCGAGATGCAGATGCTCGAGGCAGTGATGTTCGGTCACCGGCACTTCCAGCCGGTGATCCAGGCCATCATCAAGCTCGCCGAGACGGCGGCGAAGGAGCCGTGGGATTTCAGGCCGCCCGATGCCTCCAAATACCGCGACCGCGTTCGCGCCATCGCCGAGGCCGACTTGCGGGCCGCCTTCGCAACGCCGGAGAAGCAGAAGCGCTATGCCATGGTGGAGGCCATCAAGCAGCGCGTGTTCTCCGAGATCGCGCTGCCGGAGGGTGACGAGGCCGAGCAAATCTTGCTTGCCGACACCTTCAAGGCCCTCGAAATGGAGATCATGCGCGGCACCGTGGTCTCGACCGGACGGCGCATCGATGGCCGTGACCTGAAGACGGTTCGGCCCATCCTTGCCGAGGTCCACGTGCTCCCGCGTACGCACGGCTCGGCGCTGTTTACCCGCGGCGAGACACAGGCTCTGGTCGTGGCCACGCTCGGCACCGGCGAGGACGAGCAGTACATTGACAGCCTCGAGGGCACGCACAAGGAGCGTTTCCTGCTGCACTACAACTTCCCGCCGTTCTCCGTCGGCGAAACCGGCCGCATGGGCTCGCCGGGCCGCCGCGAGATCGGCCATGGCAAGCTCGCCTGGCGCGCCGTGCACCCGCTCATCCCCAAGCCGGACGAGTTTCCTTACGCGATCCGTGTCGTCTCCGAGATCACCGAATCGAACGGCTCCTCCTCGATGGCCACCGTGTGCGGCGCCTCGCTCGCCATGATGGACGCCGGCATCCCGCTGAAGCGCCCGGTCGCGGGCATTGCCATGGGCCTCATCAAGGAGGGCAATTCGTTTGCCGTTCTTTCTGACATCCTTGGCGATGAGGACCACTTGGGCGACATGGACTTCAAGGTCGCCGGCACTTCTGTGGGTGTCACCTCGCTGCAGATGGACATCAAGATCACCGGCATTACCGAGGAGATCATGCGCGTCGCGCTCGAGCAGGCGCGGGAAGGGCGCATGCACATTCTGAACGAGATGGCCAAGGCCATAGGCGAGTCTCGCCCCGAACTGGGCGAGCATGCCCCTCGCATCGAGACCATCAAGATCCCGACCGACAAGATTCGCGAAGTGATCGGCTCGGGCGGCTCGGTCATCCGCTCCATCGTGGAAGAGTCGGGCGCCAAGATCGACATTGAGGATGACGGCACCGTCCGCATCGCCGCCGCCAAGCGCGAAGCCATCGAGGCGGCACTGACCCGCATCCGCGCCATCACCTCCGAGCCTGAGGTCGGCCAGATCTACAAGGGCAAGGTCGTCAAGATCATGGAGTTCGGCGCCTTCGTGAACTTCTTCGGTGCCCGCGATGGCCTTGTCCACATCTCGCAATTGAGCGCTACGACCCGCCCCGGCCATCCGAGCGAGGTGGTCAAGGAGGGCCAGGAAGTTTGGGTGAAGCTGCTGGGCTTCGACGATCGCGGCAAGGTGCGCCTCTCCATGAAGATCGTCGACCAGCAGACCGGCAAGGAGATTCCCCGCGCCGAGGGCGAGCCCGAAGAGCCATCCGCCGATCGCCCGCCGCGCCGCGACCGCGGCAACGGCGAACGGCGCGAGCGCCGACGCGAGCGGGGCTGACGCGTCCGCCGCACCGCCTTATGCGCTCGCCTGCGGTCCCGATTGCCTGGCGTGCCGCAGCTCGCCTGCGCTCTTGATTCGGAAGGTCAAAGGAGCTTGACGTCCCCAGCGCCATCCGCTCTTGAGGCGGGCGGGCCGCACGTATTGGCCGTGCAGGTGGCCGGGAGGAAGCGCAAGTAATGTCGCTTGAGCCCATCGTCCGGGTTTGGACCTACCGCAACTATGCGCTCTTCATGGGCGGGATGGCGCCGAGCCTGGTAACCACATGGATGCATCGCGTCGGCACCGGCTGGCTCGCCTGGGAACTTACCCAATCCCCCACCTGGCTCGGTATCGTCGCCGCCGCCGACTTGGCTCCCATGCTGCTGCTCGCGATGTTGGCCGGTGCGATCACCGACCGCCACAATCCGCTCTTGCAGCAGAAGATCGCCGAAGGGCTGACCCTGGTCCAGTCGCTGGCCCTCGCCCTCCTCACCATCAATGGCCTGATGACGATCGAGCTGCTGTTCGTACTGTCGCTGCTGCTCGGTTGCGTGCACCCCTTTGCATCGACCGCGCGGCACGCCATTGTGCCGGCCACCTTGCCGCGCAGCGAACTGGCGACCGGCCTTGCCCTCGATTCGGCGCTCTTCAATGGCTCCCGCTTCGTCGGTCCGGCGCTTGCCGCCTTTATCATCCCGCTGTTCGGTGTCGGCGGCACCTTCGTTGCCCACGTCATCGGCAGCGGCGTGTTCCTGACCGCACTGTTCTTCCTCGATCTGCCGGCGCCCGTGCGCAAGCCGCGCTCCACCCGCAACATTCTGGCGGATGTCGGCGAGGGGTTGGCCTATATCCGCAATCACCCGGGCATCGGCCCGATGTTTCTTCTCCTGGCCTTCACGGGAACATGCATCCGCCCGTTGCAGGACATGCTGCCGGGCTTTGCCGGCGAGGTGTTCCATGCCGGTGCCGTCGGCCTGGCTTGGCTCACCTCAGGCATCGGCATCGGCGCCATGGCGAGTGCCGCCTCCATTGCCGTCTACGGTCGCACCTCGGGTCTCACCACCATCGCCATCGTGGGCTTCCTTGGGCAGTCGCTCTCCATGTTGGGCTTCGTCGCCACCGATCACCTTTGGATCGCCTTTGCCTTTGCCATCCTGCTGGGCTTCGCCATCAACAGCATGTCGACCAGCACCCAGGCCCTGGTGCAGTCGGCCGTGGACGACACCATGCGCGGCCGTGTCATGAGCCTTTATGCCTTCATCTTTCGGGGCATGCCGGCGGCCGGTGCACTCTTCATCGGGCTTGTCGCCGAGGCTGTCGGGCTGCGCCTCGCTTTTACCGGTGCAGCCCTCGTCTGCCTTGCGGCGTGGCTGCTGATTGCCGTCTCGCGCCGCACGTCCATGACGATGGCGCTGGAGCGCGACCCCACTTGATGAGCGGCGCTCACTGCGCTGAGGCGAACGCCGGCGCGTCGGGCCAGAACACGCGCGCCGCCCTGTTGACGGAAGCCGCCTCCCCCGTCGTCAGCAAGGTCACACCTGGCCGCTCACCGGGATCGAGATATTCGGGATGCCGCGCCAGATAGTCTTCGAGACTGTCCGCCACCGCCTCGGGCTGCGAAAGAAGCCGCGTGGCTGCCGGTAGATAGCGCCGGAAGCGGTCGGCGACGATGGGAAAGTGCGTGCATCCGAGTATTGCTCGATGCGGCATCTGCTCGCCCGATTGTCGGAGCACCCCGCCGACACCCGCTTCGACGAGGCGGTCGATTTCGCGGGGCGGCGCCTGCCGTTCGATGGCACCCGCCAGCTCCGGGCAGGCCTGCTGCAACACCGTGACGCGCGGGCAGCGCTTGCGGATTTCCTCCGCATAGACACCCGAGGCGATCGTGCGCTCGGTTCCGAACACCGCGATCACGTCGGTGTTGTACTTCTGCGGGTACTGCGGGCTGGTGACCGCCCACGGGGTCTGGGTTGCTGCCTCCACCGTCGGCGCGACGATGCCGATCACGTTGTGGCCGCGCCATGGCGAGCCAGGCAGCCACTCCCGCTGCAGAGAGCGCGCCGCGATCGCCGTCGCGGTGTTGCAGCCGAGAATGACGAGTCGCGCACCGCGGCGAAAGAGCAGCTCCACGCCGGCCCGCGTCAGATCGACGATGTCCCGGGACGGGCGATTGCCGTAAGGCACGTGGGCATGGTCGCCGAGGTAGAGGAAGTGCACTGCCTTAAAGCGCGACGCGAGCTTGCGCAGCACGGTGAGCCCGCCGATGCCCGAGTCGAAGATTCCGATCATGCGAGCCGCTCGCCCCCCTCTTTGAGACCGCTACCGATTTAAGGGCAAGAAGATGAAGGCAGGAGGGCGGCTGCCGGCGACCGGGGCTGAAGCTTGCCGGCACGCTCAGCGGCAGACCGGCGCGCAGGTCTTGATCGGACCGCAGAACGTGCACTTGTACCGGCACGCCGGATCGAGCGGACCGCGCGAGCCTGACCTGGCCGCGCTGCCATTGGCCCGCACCAGAGCGGCTCCCGCCCGGAACACGCAGGCAGAACCCTCAGCACCGCCTTCGCCGCGCTGTGCACTGGCGGCCGCCGCTCGGGTGCCGGGCGCCGCCTCGATACTTGCCGCCAACGCTGGCGCTGCCAGCATCGCCGCCGACAGCAGCAGGACTCGAGCACTGGTCATCACGGCACCCAAACCTGTTCTCATTCCTTTGAGCGTGCCGGGCACCATACCGCACACGCTCACCAATGGATCATACTGCGCGGTCGGATGGTTGACGGCCCGCGGCTTCCGCATCGGCTTCCTGCGCCTTCAACGCCTCCAAGCTCGGCATGGCCACGCAGTTGTAGCCGCAGTCGACGAAATGCACCTCGCCCGTCACCCCCGTCGAAAGGTTGGAGAGAAGGTAGAGCGCCGCCCCGCCGACCTCGTCCAATGTCGGCGTGCGCCGCAGGGGTGCGTGATCGCGCTGATAGTTGAAGATCAGCCGTGCGTCCGAAATGCCGGCTCCCGCCAGCGTCCGCATGGGCCCGGGCGAAAGCGCGTTGACCCGAATACCCTGTGGCCCGAGATCGGCCGCAAGGTAGCGCACCGAAGCCTCCAGTGCCGCCTTGGCGACGCCCATCACGTTGTAGGAGGGCACCCAGCGCGTCGAGCCGCCGTAGGTGAGCGTCAACAGCGAGCCGCCGTTGCCCATCAACGCCGCTGCGCGCTTGGCCACTTCGGTGAATGAGAAACACGAGATGACCATGGTATTGATGAAGTTCTCGCGGCTCGTATCGGCGTAGCGGCCGCCGAGCTCGCGCCGGTCCGAGAACGCCAGCGCATGCACTACGAAATCGAGGCCGCCCCACACCTTCTTGATCTCGGCAAAGGCCGCATCGACGCTCGCCAGGTCGATCACGTCGCACGGCACGACGATCTCTGATCCCACCGACTTGGCCAGCGGCACGGCCCGGCGGCCGAAGGCTTCCCCTTGGTAGGTGAAGGCGAGCTTCGCACCTTGCCCGGCGAGCACGCGGGCAATTCCCCACGCGATGGACCGCTCGTTGGCGACCCCCATGACAAGTCCGCGCTTGCCCGCCATCAGCGGACCGGGCTGCGCTACGTCGGTGCCCGTCATAAAAGCCGCCTTTCGTGTTTCATCGGAGCGTTTTCGACCTGTCGGCTGACCTGCGCCGCGGGCAGCGGCTCACCTCTCAACCGTCGTAACGGGAGATCACCAGTGTTGCGTTGGTACCGCCGAACCCGAAGCTGTTCGACATCACGCAGTTGAGGGTGACGCCGTCGCGGCGCTCGCGCACGATGGGAACGTCGTCGAACTCGGGGTCGAGCTCCTCGATGTTGGCACTCTCGCAGATGAAGCCGTTGTTCATCATCAGTATCGAGTAGATCGCCTCCTGCACGCCGCTGGCGCCGAGCGAATGGCCCGTTAACGACTTGGTCGCGGAGATCGCCGGCATCCGCGAACCGAACACGGCTCGTATCGCATCGACTTCCTTCTGGTCTCCGACGGGGGTCGCGGTAGCGTGCGGGTTGATGTAATCGATCCTGGGCGTGCCCTTACCGTTGGCGCCCCGCATGGCCATCCGCATGCACCTGACCGCGCCCTCGCCTGATGGGGCCACCATGTCGAACCCGTCCGAGGTTGCGCCGTAGCCGACCACCTCGCCGTAGATCCTGGCCCCGCGGGCCTTGGCACGCTCGAGCGCCTCGAGCACGACGACGCCGGCGCCGCCCGCGATCACGAAGCCGTCCCGGTTCTTGTCATAGGCGCGGCTGGCCTTGGACGGATTGTCGTTGAACTTGGACGACATCGCGCCCATGGCGTCGAACAGTACCGACAAGGTCCAGTCGAGCTCCTCGCAGCCGCCCGCGAACATGACGTCCTGCTTGCCCCATTGAATGAGCTCGGTCGCGTTGCCGATGCAGTGAGCCGAAGTGGCGCACGCCGAGGAGATAGAATAGTTGACGCCATGCACCTGAAACGCGGTTGACAGCGCCGCCGAGGGGCCGGAGCACATGGCCTTCGGCACCTCGAACGGGCCCACCTTCTTGGGCTCCTTCTCGCGGGTGATACCGGCCGCTCTGACGATGGCGCGCGTCGAAGGTCCGCCCGACCCCATGATGATGCCGGTACGCTCGTCCCTAACCTCTGCATCGGTCAATCCCGCATCGCGGATTGCCTGCTCCATGGCGATGTAGTTCCAAGCGACGCCCGCCTCCATGAATCGCTTGGGCTTGCGCGGCACCTGCGCCTCCCAGTCGATCTTGGGTTCGCCATGGACCTGGCAGCGGAAGCCCAGTTCCGCATACTTCTCGGCGCGGACGATGCCCGACCTTCCCTCCCGCAAGGAGGCGAGCACCTCCTGCGTGTTGTTGCCGATGCTTGAGACGATGCCCATCCCCGTGACGACGACGCGTCTCATATCACAAGCCCTTTCTCGTCCCCGGGGTGGGCGCCCTCAGCAGTCGTCACGCGCAGCCTTCCGCCCTCCGCCGGCACCGATACCCCTTCAAGTGCTTGCAAGGACCGACTGCTCGCCGGCGGCGAACAGACCGACACGCAGATCGGTGGCCGTATATATGATCTGCCCGTCCGCCTTTAGCACGCCGTCGGCAATGGCCAGCTTGAGCTTGCGCAGTATGACGCGCTTCAGGTCGACGATGTATTCGATGCGTTTAATGGTCGGCAGAACCTGGCCGGTGAACTTCACCTCGCCTACCCCTAGCGCGCGACCCCGCCCCGGCGCCCCGAGCCAGCCAAGGAAGAATCCGGTGAGCTGCCACAGGGCATCGAGTCCGAGGCAGCCGGGCATCACGGGATCGCCCTTGAAGTGACAGGAGAAGAACCACTCGCACAACGGGTTGCCGGCAACTTCCAGTTCCGCCTTGACCTGCCCCTTTCCATGCGCGCCGCCCTCCTCGCTGATCGCCGAGATCCGGTCGAACATGAGCATCGGCGGCAACGGCAGTTGCGCGTTTCCTGCCCCGAACAGCTCGCCCCGCGCACAGGCCAGCAGATCTTGATACTCATAGGTTGAGCGCCGTTCGGCCATGGCTCCAAGCGTTCTCTTCCTTGGCTGAACCTGCCCCTGCGGTGCCATCGGCCCTCCTGCTCCCCTCAGCCACTGGCCGATCGGAGCCCGGCACCGCCCGCCAAGGGCGCTGCGACCGATTTCCTATCACACTTGATCCGCCATCAAAAGGCTATCGGCCGAAACGTCAATACGCGTGGCCGATCTCGAATACTCTCGAGGATCCGCCGAAGTCTCGCCTTGCCAGGCCGGCTCATCCACCATGACGGCCGTCCCTGAGACTGCCTCGAAACCTCTCCCTCTGCTCGCCGCAGGTCAAGATCTTGGTCTCAACCACGTTGCGCTAAGGTGACCTCGCAGTGCATTGCTCTGGAAAGGGCTTGGCCCTATACTTTTTAAGGTCAATCAATTGGGCGGATGTGCTTGCGTTCCTCCGCCAACCGGCTGAAAACCATGAGCCACAGTGACCAACGCTTCGGGCAAGCGCCCTGCGGCAACGTCGCCGAGCGGTTGCGACGGTCCGGCTTGCGCCCGACGCGCCAGCGTATGGCCCTTGCCGCCTTGTTGTTCGGCGAGACGGACCGCCACGTGACGGCCGAGATGCTGCACGCCGAGGCCGTCGCTGCCGGTGAGAGGGTGTCGCTGGCTACCGTCTACAACACGCTCCATCAGTTCAAGCGGGCGGGTCTTCTGAGAGAACTGGCCATCGACGGTACCAAAGCCTATTTCGACACCAACACGTCCAATCACAACCACTTTTTTATCGAGCGCGACGGCACGCTTATTGACATACCGGGAGATGCGATCCGGGTCGATGGCCTGCCGCAGCCGCCTGCGGGGACCCGCATCGTGCACGTTGACCTAGTGGTGCGACTGGCCAAGGCGTGAGCCGGCCTCTTTCGGCTCAGAACCGCATCTTCAATCGCTGTTCGTAATGTGCGGACTTGGCGTCGAACCGTGCGAGCAAAGCGCGCGCCTTGGGCGGCACCACCGCCGTTTCGTAATCGGCCCCCGCGAAGTCGCGCACGGCATCGAGGCTGTCGAAGCGCATGAGCGTCGCGAACTCGACCTCCGCACCCAGCTCGCGCCGGCCGAGCTCGATCCCCCGGCACCCGGGGATTTTTTTCGCCGCGATGCCGGGAATGATCTCGGTCTTGAGCAGGGTCTCGTAGGCATCCGCATTCTGCTTGTCGGTCCATCCCCGCCACACCCTCGTGATCATCGCCGCCTCCACCACCTATCTGATTACTTCGCCTTTATAGACCCCCCACAACTTGGCCTGCTCGATGTAGCCCCGGTACTCGCCGATGGCGACGAGGCACCAGCGGCCGTCGCAGCTTCTCACGTTGGCGATGACCCCGGCCTCGATCGCGGCCAGCACCGAGGCGGTCTCGCTGTCGTCGGCGCGCAGCTCGACGAGCGGGGGTGACTGGCCGGCCTTGACCTCCCACGGCAACACCAGCGCGGTCCGCCGCCCCGAAAGGAGCGATTGCGCTACCCACCCTGTCGCTCCTTCCGCGTCGCGGATCTGCCGCCAGGCCTCGACCTCCTCGAGGATCTCGACGGGCAGGCCCGCACGCCGAAAGACCCAGGTCGTGGGGTACTCGGTGCCGGGCCCTGTCCGCATGTTGACGCGATCCGACTTGAGGCTCGCGAATCTTGGCAACGGCAGCCCACTGATGGTCGACTTTTGCGCGATATTTTGAGCGAGCGCCGGCGTGAAGGCGCCGCCGCAGACTGCGAGCGCCAGGATCGCGACGGCTGCCCGCAGCCATCGCCCGCCACCGTACCCCACCGACCGGCGCTCCGTGCCCCCGATCCTTGGCATCCTTTTCGCTCGCCCCTCCGCCGCCATCATCTGCCGTAAAGTGCCGCCGACTTTGTCATCAGAGAGACCATCTGTTAGACAAATGAGAGCTCGCGCCGAAGCCCAGGTACCGGCCGACCCGTCCCCAGCCGGAGTTCGCAACCGATCAGGAGAACGAGAGCTGCCATGCCCGGATCGGCCAAGAGACCCATCGTGATCGTCACGCGTAAGCTGCCCGAGGTGGTGGAAACGCGCATGCGCGAGCTGTTCGATGCCCGCCTTAACGTCGATGACAAGCCGATGAGTCAGGCCGAGCTCATTGCCGCGGTCAAGGGCGCTCACGTGCTGGTACCGACCGTGACCGACCGCATCGACCGCACCGTTCTCTCCCAGGCGGGACCGGACCTTAAACTGATTGCCAATTTTGGCACCGGCGTCGACAACATCGATCTCGATACGGCCCGCAACCGTCACATCATCGTCACCAACACGCCGGGTGTGCTGACCGAGGACACCGCCGACATGACCATGGCGCTGATCCTGGCTGTGCCGCGTCGGCTGGCCGAGGGAACGGCCTTTCTCAAGGACCCGAGAAACCATTGGGCTGGCTGGTCGCCCACCTGGATGCTGGGCCACCGCATCTGGGGCAAGCGTCTTGGCATCATCGGTATGGGGCGCATCGGCCAAGCCGTCGCCCGCCGCGCCCGCGCCTTCGGGCTTCAGGTGCACTACCACAACCGTCGCCGCGTGCCGGAGGAGATTGAACAGGAGCTCGAGGCCACCTACTGGGACAGCCTCGACCAGATGCTGGCGCGCATGGACATTATCTCGGTGAACTGTCCTCATACGCCTGCCACCTATCACCTGCTGTCGGCCCGGCGGCTCAAGCTGCTGAAACCCACCGCCTACGTTGTCAACACGGCCCGCGGCGAGGTGATCGACGAGAACGAGCTCGCCCGCCTGATCGAGGCTGGCGCCATCGCCGGCGCCGGGCTCGATGTATTCGAGCACGA
>DATLZB010000033.1:0-7147 GCA_035574175.1 Hyphomicrobiaceae bacterium | reverse complement strand
CCCCTCACACTGTCGTTCCGTTCGGTCCCGCCGGTACTCCATGCGGTCGATCGCGTGTTCGCCGATCCCCAACGCACGCCCGGCCTCAGCGCCGGATCGCATGCCCTCCGTCACGAGGCGCTGCGCATGGGCCAAGGCGGGCTCGTCGAGATATGGCCGACGGAGAAGTGGACGGCTCCCGATGCGGCCGAGCCCTGGTCGCCGCTTGCCGAGACCGGCTCGGGGCCGCCCGCGAACCGGCTCGCCCAGCGCATCGCCGCCACCATCGCGCACTGGCTTCGCGGGGGCGAGCGGCTCTCTTCCGAAGATCGTCCGATCAGGGCGGGCGATATCCTGATCCTGGTGCGCAAGCGGCGGCCCTTCGCCGGTCCGATGGTGGCGGCGCTGAAGGGGCAGCGTATTCCCGTTGCCGGCGCCGACCGTCTCGATCTGACCGAACAGATCGCGGTCATGGACCTGATGGCACTTGCCGATTTCCTGACGCTGCCCGAGGACGACTTGGCCCTCGCCGAGGCGCTCAAGTCGCCGCTGTTCGGTTTCGACGACGACGACCTGCTGGCGCTCGCGCAAACGCGCACCGGCACGCTGTGGACCAGCCTGCTTGAGGCCGCGGATTCGCGCGGCGGTCGTTATGCCGGCGCGGCGGCAACCTTGAAGCGCTGGCGTGCGCTCGCCGAGCTGGCGCCGCCCTACGAATTGTTCGCCGGCGTGCTCGACCGCGACGGCGGACGGCGCCGGCTGCTCGAACGGCTGGGCAGCGAGGCTGCCGATCCGCTCACCGAGTTTCTGAGCCTCGCGCTCGAATACGAGGGGTCGCGACCCGCCTCGCTCGTCGGCTTCCTCGATTGGCTGCGCAGCGGCGGTCGCGAGATCAAGCGCGACATGGAGCACGGCCGCGACGAAGTGCGCGTGCTCACCGTGCACGGCGCCAAGGGGCTCGAGGCGCCGATCGTCTTTCTGCCAGATACCTGCTCGGGAAGCGGGAGCAGAAGGCCATCGCCGCTCATCGCGCTCCACCATGCGCAGTGGCCGAAGGGCCCGCCGCCGCTGGTGTGGCAGGTAAAGGGGGCCACCCGCCTTCCGGCGGTCAGGGCGGCCAGAACGGCGGCTGCCAACGAGGAGGCCGAGGAGGACAACCGTCTGCTCTACGTCGCCATGACGCGCGCCCGCGACCGGCTCTACGTCGCCGGCTTCGAAGGCGCGCGCGGGCGCAGCGCAGGCTGCTGGTACGACAAGATCGAGCAGGGGCTGGCCGACGTTCTCAGCCACGCGGTCGCCGCCGACGGAAAGGCGGTACGCCGCCTCGAGGGGAGCCAGATCGCCGAGCCCGAACCACGCGCGGCGGCAGAGGAGCCGCCGCCGTCACCCGTCGCGCCGCCCGACTGGGCGCGCCGCCCGGCGCCCACGGAGCCGCTGCTTGCCGTGCCCATTGCTCCATCGCGGCTCGCGCCGCTCGACTTCGACCAGCAGGGGGAGCCGGTCGATCCGCGCCCGGGCAGGGGCTGGCGCGAGCCTGCTTCGCCTTCGCCGCTCGAACTCGCCGAGGACCACCGTTTTTTGCGCGGCACCTTGACCCATGCGCTGCTTGAGCATCTGCCGACGCTGCCGCGGGCCGGCTGGGAGCGGGCCGCACGCGCCTTCCTCGAACGGCGCGGTCGGGTGCTGGCGCAGCGCACGCGGGAGAGCATCGTCGCGGAGACGCTGGGCCTGCTCAACGAGCCGGCGTTTGCACCCGTCTTCGGTCCGGCGAGCCGGGCCGAGGTGCCTATCGTCGCCGACATTCCCTCACCGCGTGCCGGGGTACCACCGCTCAGACTGAGCGGACAGATCGACCGGCTCGTCGCGCTCGATCACGCAATTATGATCTTGGACTACAAGACCAACCGACCGCCACCGGAAAGTCCCGAGGAGGTTGCCCCCGCCTATCTCTATCAGCTCGCGGCATATGCGCTCGCGGTGCAACAGGTATTCCGCGCACGGGACGTGCGGGCAGCGATTCTGTGGACGGACGGACCGCGCCTCATGGAGATCCCGGCCACCATCATGAGGACGTACGGTGAGCGTCTGTGGCAGCTTCCTGCCGCTCGCCTTGACGGCTGACGGCGGCCTACCTACGTTGCGGCAACGATTCATGAGCGGGCCGGTTACGGCTCTCAAGGAGATCCAATCATGTCTGCAGCGACCATCGTCTCCGATCAGACCTTCGACGCGGAGGTGCTGAAGTCCTCCGAGCCGGTCCTCGTCGATTTCTTCGCCGAGTGGTGCGGTCCGTGCAAGGCGATGGCGCCGGCGTTGGAACAGGTGGCCGCCGAGCTCAAGGGCAAGGTCAAGGTCGCCAAACTCGACGTCGATCAGAACCCCGAGATCACTCAACGCTATCACATTCAGGCGATGCCGACGCTGATCCTGTTCAAGGGTGGCCAGGTTGCGGCGCAGCACGTAGGCGCGCTGGTGCAAAAGAAGAAGATCGAAGAATTCATCAACGGCTCGATGGTGGCCTGATCGGGCTCCGGGCCCGCTCGCTCCAAGCTCCAACCTGATCCACTGTATGTTGGGCAGCGATCTTCTGACCCCCTGTGCCGTGTGGCGGGCGCTTTGAGCACGCGGCTGCCGTCGCCTCAGCATGGTGCGGCGGCAACCATCAAGCAACCAAGGCGGCAGAGGCCTCCCTCTCTCAAATGACCTGAACGCGGGCGGCCGATTGACAGCGAGGTTTGCTTCGCGCATGGTCCCCGCCGACCAGCAAGGCCCGTCAGTCCACGAGCCGCCGCCCTGACCAGAATGCGCCAAATCGCATCGGTCACGGCGGTCACCGCCCGCCAGCGAGTTTCGCCCGCGGGCGCCTTGGCGTTTTCAGCGGCCGAGTGCCACAACAAGGGCACAGGCTTTTGGGAGCAGCGATGTTCGAAACCCTGTCGGACCGGCTTTCCGGCATCTTCGCCAAGCTCACCGGGCGCGGTGCGCTTGCGGAGTCCGACGTGGCCGAGGCCATGCGCGAGGTGCGGCGCGCGCTGCTCGAGGCCGACGTCGCCCTCGAGGTGGTGCGCGACTTCACGGAGACGGTGAAGAAGAAGGCCGTCGGCCAGGAGGTGGTGAAGTCGGTCACGCCCGGCCAGATGGTGGTCAAGATCGTGCACGACGAGCTCGTGCGCGTGCTGGGTTCGGACGCCGAGCCGATCGACCTCAACGCCGCTCCGCCCTTCGCCATCCTGCTGGTCGGCCTGCAGGGCTCAGGCAAGACCACGACCTGCGCCAAGATCGGCAGGCGGCTGACCGATCGCGAGAAGAAGAGGGTGCTGATGGCCTCCCTCGACACCCGCCGGCCGGCGGCGCAGGAGCAGCTCAAGGTGTTGGGCGAGCAGACCGGCGTCGATACGCTGCCCATCATCGCCGGGCAGACGCCCCAGCAGATCGCGCGCCGCGCCATGGATGCCGCCCGCCTTGGCGGCTACGACGTCGTTCTCCTCGACACCGCCGGCCGCGTTTCCATCGACGAGGCGCTGATGGCGGAGGCGGCGGAGGTTAAGAGGGCGACCCAACCGCACGAGGTGCTGCTCGTCGCCGACAGCCTGACCGGCCAGGACGCGGTCAACACCGCTAGGGCATTCGAATCCCGCATCGGCATCACCGGCATCGTGCTGACCCGCGTCGACGGCGACGGCCGCGGCGGCGCCGCGCTCTCCATGCGCGCGGTCACCGGCAAGCCGATCAAGCTGATCGGCACCGGCGAGAAGTGGGACGCGCTCGAAGACTTCCATCCGGGCCGTATCGCCGGACGCATCCTCGGCATGGGCGACATCGTCAGCCTGGTGGAGAAGGCGGCGCAGACCATCGAGGCGGAGAAGGCGCAGAAGATCGCCCAGAAGATGAGGAAGGGCGACTTCGACCTTGATGACCTCGCCGAGCAGCTCAAGCAGATGCAGAAGATCGGCGGCATGTCGGGGGTGCTCGGCATGTTGCCCGGCATCGGCAAGATCAAGTCGCAAATCTCGGAGGCGAGGCTCGACGACAAGGTGCTCAAGCGCCAGCACGCCATCATCACCTCGATGACGCCCAAGGAGCGCAAGAGCCCGAAGATCATCGACGGCAAGCGCAAGCGCCGCATCGCGGCGGGCTCGGGAACCAAGGTCGAGGAGGTGAACCGGCTCTTGAAGATGCACCGCCAGATGGCGGACATGATGAAGGCGATGGGCAAGAACAAGGGGCTGTTGGCGCGCATGTTCGGGGGCGGCATGGCGCAGCCCATGCCGGAGATGGTGGAGCGGATAAGAAAGGGCGAGGTGCCCAAGGGCCTGCCGGGCCTGCCGCGGGGACAGCTGCCCACGCTGCCGGGCCTCGGCGGGGGAGGCGGTCTGCCCGGCCTTGGCGGGGCACCGAAGTTTCCGGGCCTGCCCGGCCTGCCGGGGAAGAAGAAGTGAGGCAACCGGCGTCAGGCGAGGGGCCATTGCCGCTCGCAAACGCCGAGTGCCGCGGTGAAGTGTGAGAGCAAAGAAGGAAGGACCAATGCCAGTCAGAATCCGCCTGTCGCGCGGCGGCACCAAGAAGCGGCCCTACTACTATATCGTCGCCGCCAACTCCGCTGCCCCTCGGGACGGGCGCTACATCGAGCAGATCGGCACCTACAACCCGCTGCTGCCAAAGGACTCGCCCGAGCGCGTAAGACTCAACGTCGAGCGGGCCAAGCATTGGCTCGCGGTCGGCGCCACGCCCAGCGATCGGGTGGTGCGTTTTCTGGACGCCGCCGGCCTGATGAAGCGCGTTCCACCCAACAATCCCAACAAGGCCAAGCCCAAAAAGAAGCGGCTCGAGCGGGAGGCGGCGGCGGCGGAGAAGGCGAAGGCCGCCAGCGAGGCTGCGGCCGGCGGGCAAGCCGCGGGCTAACCGCCGGGGGAGCGATGGCAGCACGCCGCATCCTCATTGGGGCGGTCGCCGGCGCCCATGGCGTCCGCGGCGAGGTGCTGATCAAAAGCTACGCGGCGGAGCCGGAACGCATCGCGGGGTACGGCCCTCTCTACGACGAGACCGGCAACCGGCAGTTCCAGATCGCCGTCCGGCGCCTCACCGGCAGGGGCGTCATCGCCCGCATCGAGGGGGTTGCCAGCCGCAGCGAGGCGGAGGCGCTCAAGGGCATGCGGCTCTACGTGGACCGAGAGCGCCTGCCGGCTACGGAGGCCGGCGAGTATTATCATGCCGATCTCGTCGGCCTCCTCGCAGTCTCCCCTGCCGGCGAGGTGATGGGCGAGGTGGTCGCGGTGCAGAACTACGGCGCGGGGGATCTCATCGAGATACGGCTCGCCGGAGGAGGCGAGACCGAGCTCGTTCCTTTTACGGACGCCTTCGTGCCTCGGGTCGATCTCGCGGCGGGGCGGATGACGGTCGCCCTTCCAATCGAAGTCAGCGCCCGGGACGAGACGGCCTCAACGCTCAGTGCAGGCGGAACTGCCCGTCGACAAACCTGATCTCGCTGGGGCGGATCAGCTTGCTGTGGGCGACGCGCACGCGGTAGAGCCGGCCTTCGAGCTTGGCCGCCCAGAAATCGAGAAATTTGGTCAGCTTGGGAAAGCGCGGATGGAGATCGTAATCCTGCCAGATGTAGGTCTGAAGCAAGGATGGATGATCGGGCATCCGGTAGAGGATTTCCGCCGTCGTCAGGCTGTAGCCCTTCAGAGCGGCAACGAAGTCGCGATCGGGCATGCGAATTGGCTTCTCCCGGTTGGTTCGCCTGGAGTCGGCATTCTAACCCAGAATCAGGTGAATTGTTCCAACATAATCAAGATGTTGGCAGCAGAGTCGACAATCTGCTAGCAGTGCTCCCCAGGGCTGCGCGCGGGCCGGCGGGGGCGGTCGCAGCCACATTCAATTCCCAATCGCGTGGCCTCTAACACGTTAAAGCGGGCCGATTTGAGCCGCGGCGGCGGTCTTGCGTCTTGGCTCCAGCCGATAATCCTGCGGTCCGCCGGCCCTGCCCGCAGTTGGAGGAAAACCGATATGTGGCTGAGGAATCCCCAGTGGTGGCTGGTGGCGCTGCTTGTGATCATCGCTGTCAGCAGCTCATACAACTCCTACAAGCTCTACCAGTTGACCGACGGCAAGGCGGCCACAACGGCCCCGGCCAAAAGGCGGTGACCAAGTCGCTGGCACTCACCACTTGACAGTGCTAACAAGCTCGAACATATAGCTGCCGCCCGACCGCGGCAGACATGCCTGCCATGGTTTCGCCGTTCGCAGGGGAGGCATGCCGGTCGCGGTCGATGCGGCCCTCGCCCCCGAGGGCCCTTCCCAGCCAATTCAAAAGACCGTCGCTTCAGGAGGTTGAGGCCATGAAGTTCCGTCCACTGCATGACCGCGTGGTGGTGCGCCGGATTGAGGAGGATACCAAGACGGCCGGCGGCATCATCATCCCGGACACGGCAAAGGAGAAGCCGATGCAAGGCGAAATCATCGCCGTGGGGCCGGGCGCGCGGGACGAAACCGGCAAACTGGTGCCGCTCGACGTGAAGAAGGGCGATCGCGTGCTGTTCGGAAAATGGTCCGGCACCGAGGTCAAGATCGACGGTGAGGACCTGCTGATCATGAAGGAGAGCGACATCCTGGGGATCCTCGAGGGAAAAGCGTCCGTTCGAGCCGCGGCCTAGGCCGGCGCCTGTGGGCCGCAATGCTCGGGCTGATCCCGAAAGCGCCCCCGGCGACGACCGCCGCAGCTCACCGATAACGGGTGGCAGGCCGGTGTGCGGCCGTGGTCATCCAAGAACGCAACCAACAATCAACCCATGAATTCTTGATGGAGTAGCCGGCAATGGCAGCCAAAGAAGTCAAGTTCTCCACCGATGCCCGCGAGCGCATGCTGCGCGGGGTCGATATTCTCGCCAACGCGGTGCGCGTGACGCTCGGCCCCAAGGGCCGCAACGTCGTGCTCGAGAAGTCGTTCGGCGCACCCCGTACCACCAAGGACGGCGTCACCGTCGCCAAGGAGATCGAACTTGAGGACAAGTTCGAGAACATGGGTGCGCAGATGCTGCGCGAGGTGGCCTCGAAGACCTCCGACGTGGCCGGCGACGGCACGACAACGGCAACCGTCCTCGCCCAGGCCATCGTGCGCGAGGGCGCCAAGTCGGTGGCCGCGGGGGCCAATCCCATGGACCTCAAG
>DATLZB010000032.1:0-16453 GCA_035574175.1 Hyphomicrobiaceae bacterium | reverse complement strand
CTGCGCCGGCACATGCAGCTCGTGTTCCAGGACCCGTACGGCTCGCTGTCGCCGCGGCTCACGGCCGGCGAGATCGTCACCGAAGGGCTGCTCGTACACGAGAGAGGTCTGAGCCGAGCCGAACGCGACCGGCGGGCAGCGGCGGCCTTCGAGGAGATGCAGCTCGACCCCGCCACGCGTCATCGCTTTCCGCACGAGTTCTCCGGCGGCCAGCGCCAGCGCATCGCCATCGCACGCGCCATGATCCTGCAGCCGAAGCTCGTCGTGCTCGACGAGCCGACATCCGCCCTCGACCGGTCGGTGCAGAAGGAGATCGTGGAGCTGCTGGCGCGGCTGCAGGCGAGGCACGGACTCGCCTACGTGTTCATCAGCCACGATCTCGCAGTGGTGCGCGCGCTGGCCGACCGCGTGATGGTGATGCGTCACGGCCGCGTGGTCGAGACCGGTCAGACGGAGGACATCGTGGGCCGGCCGCAGCACCCCTACACGCAGGAGCTGATCCTGGCCGCCTTCTCGGCTGTGCCCGCCGGCAGGGCAGAGGCGAACTGAAGGGCCGGCATCATCATATGCGTGAGATGAGCGCGCGTGTGCTCCGTAGCAGGCGCTCCAGGACCGCCTTCCAGGCTTTGGGCGGCTCCTCGCTCTCGGTTTCGACGATGAGCAGGGACACGGTTTTGGCACGCTCGTTCTCGACCTCCTCGCAAACGAGCGTCACCGGGCCGACCTCGACCTTGTCGCCGACGCGCAGCTGGTTCTCGAAGCGGTCGGCGAAGATGTCGGCGACGGTCGCCTCCTTGCGCTCCTCAATATGCGGCAAACCGTAGAGATCCTCGAGTTCGCCGACCTTCATGTCGCCGGGGAAGCGGAAGATGCCGTGCTCCACGACCCGCTCCTCCGGGCTGAAATAAAGGTCGAAACTCAGCACACGGTCCGGCGGTACAAGGAAATAAACGTAGTCGCCGGCTTTGAGCGGGCCGGCCTCCTGGGGCGCGAGCACGAGGTCATTGCGGACAACGAGGGTGCAGGTGGCCCACTCGGGAAGGGCCTTCTCGCTCAGCACGCGGCTGCCTTCCTGGATCGGGTAGCCCACCAACTCGAGGTCGAGCTGGCCCGGCAGGTCGATCTCGATCCTCTGCACAGCCGGTGCCGGGTTGAGAAGAGCGACCCCGAGCTGCCGGGCGCTCCAGGTGATGCTCCAGCCTTGAACGATGAGCGAGACCAGAACCACGACGAAGGCCACGTTGAAGTACATCGAGGCATTGGGCAACTCGGTGAGCACCGGAATTGCGGCAAGGAAGATCGACACCGCACCGCGAAGGCCGACCCACGACATGAAGAGCCTTTCGCGCGTGGTGAAGTTGAACGGCAACAGGCACGCCCACACCGCCAGCGGGCGACCGACCACCATGAGGAACACCGCAATGACCAGGGCGGGCGCCAACGTAACGAGCAGATCCTTGGGCGTCGCCAGCAGGCCGAGCACCAGGAACATGGCGATCTGGGCGAGCCAGGTGGCACCGTCGTGAAAGCTCAGGATCGACGCGAACGCTCTGACCGGCCGGTTGCCGACGACGAGCCCGGCCAGATAGGCGGCGAGAAAGCCCGACCCCCCGACCAGCGACGCGGCGGCGTAGACGACAACGGCAGAGGCGGCAACGAACAGGGGATGGAGGCCGGCAGGGAAAGTTATGCGATTGAGCCCACCGACAATTGTCAGCCCACCGGCAAGCCCCAGGAGGCCGCCGAGCGCGGCGTGCTCCAGCAAGATGGTGAGCGTGTCCAAATCCGTGCCCGTGCGGCCGGCGCGCACCAGCTCGACGAGGACCAGGGTCAGGAACATGGCGGCCGGATCGTTGGTGGCCGATTCGATCTCGAGCGTGGCACCGACCCGGCGCCGCAACTGCATGCCGCCGGCGCGCAACAGGAAGAACACGGCGGCAGCGTCCGTCGAACTTACGATGGCGCCGACCAGCAGGCCTTCGAGCAGCGACAAGCCGAGGAGCCAGGCCGCTAGAACCCCGGTCAACGCCGCGGTCATCACGACGCCGACGGTGGCAAGCGTCGCAGCCGGCAGGATCGCATCGCCGAAGCGCGACAGTTGCGTGCGAAGACCGCCGTCGAACAGGATGATGGCGAGCGCCAGCGAGCCGACAAGGTAGGTCAATCCGTAATCGTTGAAGGCGATCCCTCCCGGCCCGTTCTCGCCGGCCAGCATGCCGATCACCAAGAAGATCAGCAGCAATGGAGCGCCGAAGCGGGCGGCGATGAGGCTCGAAAGAATGCCAGCCAACATCAGCAGCGCGCCGAGCAGCAGCACGGTGTTGAGGAACGACATATTCTCCAAGCAGCGAGCCCCGCACGTTGAGGCCGGCGCCCGCGGGTAGCCGGGCCCGGCCCAGGTCAAGTCGAATGGCAGTATCCGCCGGATGGTTGCGGCAGTGAAGCCTCAATTCTACCGATCCTGAGCCCGAGGGCTGCGCGGCAAGCCGTACCGCAGTGGACATGCTCAGTGCGGCAGGTGTACTCGTCGGGTGCCGAGAGGGGACCCACACGCACCATGAGCGACAACCTGTTCTCGAACATCGCCGCCCGCATCAGCGATCCATCGCGCCCCTTCATAAGGACGTTAGAGGAGCGCGTGATCACCTACGCGGATGCCTTCGACCTTTCGGGGCGGATCGCCAATGCGCTCGTTGCGCGGGGAACGCGGCCGGGGGACCGGGTCGCGGTCCAGATCGAGAAGTCGCCGGAAGCGCTCATGCTCTATCTGGCGTGCCTGCGTGCGGGAGCGGTCTACCTGCCGCTCAACACCGCCTACACGCGCTCCGAACTCGAATACTTCATCGCCGACGCGGAGCCGCGCGTGCTGGTGTGCGCGCCAGAGCGGCGGGAGGCGCTCAAGCCCGTGGCCAGACGCCTTGGCGTTGCCGCAATCGAGACGATGGACGGCGCCGGGGCAGGCACGCTGATGAACCTTGCCGATCAGTGCCGCTCCGAGTTTGACGATGCCGCGCGCGCCAGGGACGACCTGGCGGCAATCCTCTACACCTCCGGCACGACCGGCCGTTCGAAGGGCGCAATGCTGACGTGCGAGAATTTGTCCTCGAACGCCGCAGTGCTGACCGACTACTGGCGCTTCACGCCAGACGACGTGCTGCTGCACGCGCTGCCGATCTTTCATACGCACGGCCTGTTCGTCGCCACCAACGTCGTGCTGATGGCGGGCGCCTCCATGATCCTCCTTCCCAAGTTCGATCCGGCCCACGTCTTTCGCGCGCTTCCCCGCGCCACAGTGATGATGGGCGTGCCGACCTTCTACACGCGGTTGCTCAAGGACGCCCGCACCAACCGCAAGACCATGGCCCACATGCGCCTGTTCGTTTCGGGATCGGCACCGCTGTTGGCCGAAACGCATCGCGAGTGGCAGGCGCGAACGGGACACGCCATTCTCGAGCGCTACGGCATGACCGAGACCGGGATGCTCACTTCCAATCCTTACGACGGCGACCGCGTGCCGGGATCGGTCGGCTTTCCGCTGCCCGGGGTCGAACTGCGCGTTAGCGACCCCGAAACCGGAAGGCCGCTCGGCAACGGCAAGATCGGCATGATCGAGGTACGCGGACCCAATGTCTGCAAGGGCTATTGGCGCATGCCGGAAAAGACCAAGGCCGAGTTCCGCAGTGATGGATTCTTCATAACCGGAGATCTCGGCAAGATCGATCGGCGCGGCTATGTCAGCATCGTGGGGCGCGGAAAGGACCTCGTGATCAGTGGCGGCTACAACGTCTATCCCAAAGAGGTGGAGAGCGAGATCGACGCCATTCCCGGTGTGGTCGAAAGCGCGGTTTTCGGCGTGCCACATCCCGACTTCGGAGAAGGCGTGACGGCAGCCGTCGTCAAAGACAAGAAGGCCAAGCTCGACGAGGACGCCATCATGAAAGCGCTGGAGGGGCGGCTTGCCAAATACAAGCTGCCCAAGCACGTCCTGTTCCTCGAAAGTTTGCCTCGCAACACCATGGGCAAGGTGCTGAAGAGCGAGCTGCGTGAGACCTACAAGAATCTCTTCAACATGGAGAGCAGCGAGTTGCAAAGGCCGCCAAAGCGACGCCGTGCGAGCGCCCAGGGCGCGCGGCGGCGGATGCATTCACCGGCACGCCGCTCGCGGTAGGCATTGGATCGTGGAAATCCGGGCCATTTCCCGCTCGTGGCAAAATGGCGCTCGGCGGAGGGGGCCTTCGCGCGCAAGAGGGCCCCAAAAGGTGTTGCGCCGCACAAAATCCAAACGTTTTCTTGCATTGCACGAACGAAAGCTTCTCGAGTCATTTTGGAGTTGGTCGCACAGTGCGAGAAAGATTTTACGCCGTTTTTAGTAGTGTCAGGCAATTTTTTCGCGGACCGTTGATCGGGATTCGCCGTGAACAGCGTCGCTGGTTCCTTGGCCTACCAGTATGAGTCTGCCGTTGCGGCGGCCGTCATCGCTACGCTCGCCGCCTTCGCCCTATTCGTTCTGCTCGGCCATGCCATCGCGGATCGGCGCCGCACGCGCCAGGGCTGGCTATTCCTGACCGGGAGCTGTGCCGGTACAGGACTTTGGGCCTCGCATGTCCTTGCCGTGATGGCGCACCGGAGCGCGGCCTTCACCCCCGATCTCGCGCTGGCAGGCGGTTCGCTGCTGCTCGCCATCGCAGGTACGCTGACGGGCTCGGCCGTCGTCGCTCGCGGCGGCGGGTGGGCGGGAGCGGCGGTCGGCGGCGCGATCTTGGGAGCGGCGCTCGGTCTGATGCAGCTCGTCGGGACGTCGGCGCTGGCGGCTCAGGGCGCGCTCGGATGGGAAGCGGGACCAGCGGTTGCAGCAGTTGTCATCGGCACGGCACTCGCCTCGGCGGCGATGGTCCTGTTCCGCGAACTTTCCGGGCGCCACCGCATCGCCGCGGCTACGGCTTTGCTGGCCATCGCGATCGGCGCCTCGCACGTGATAGCAGCCCAAGCGGTTATACTCGGTGCGGAGCCGGTAGCTCGGCCGCACGCGAGCGCCGCGGGCAACACGGCGACGGCGGTCGCGGTCGCGTGCCTCGCCGCTCTCCTGCTGCTCAGCGGGCTGGCAACCGCTCTGATCCACAGCCACTCCCGCCGAGCCCATCGGGCGCGCAGCCGCGAGCTCGCAGATGCGGCGCTTGAAGGCCTCGCGTTCGCAAAGAACGGAGTCGTCGTCCGGGTCAACCGCCAGCTTGCCGACCTCGCCGGCTGCGCGGCCGATGCGATGATGGGCAAGCGCATGATCGGCGAGGTGGTCAAGGCTCCGCCCGGCGTGTCGGAGCTCGCCGTCGGCGATCGGATCGAGACGACGCTGCCCAGGGCCGACGGCCGGGAGGTGCCCGTCGCCGTGATCCGCCAACCGATCAAGTCGGCCTCCTCGTCGAGCGAGGTGTTCGTGATCAGTGACATGACGGCGCTGCGGGAACGGGAAGCTGCGCTCAGGAGCCAATATCAGCGGTTCCAGAACGCTCTCGCCAACATGGCCCAAGGACTCGCCATGTTCGACCGCGAACAACGGCTCATCATCTGCAACGACCGCTACGCTCAGATGTACGGCTTGTCGCCAGAGCAACTGAAGCCTGGAATGTCGCTCAGGGAGATCCTCGATGCTCGCATCGCCAACGGCTTCTTCGTCGGCACTGATCCCGAGGCCTACGTCCAGGAACGCATCGACATAGCTCGCCACGCCGTGCCCGCCTGTCGAGTGCGGGAGATGCGCGATGGACGCATGATCTCGGTGACGATCACGCCGACCGCCGAAGGCGGATGGGTGGCAACGCACGAGGATGTCACCGAGCGCCGGCGGATGGAAGCCAGGGTCGAACGGCTCGCTACCCATGACAGCCTCACCGATCTTCCCAATCGGGCGCGGTTCATCGAGCGGCTCACCGAATCCATCTCCAAAGCGCGCCAGGAGAACCAGCGCGTCGCCGTGTTCCTGCTCGGTGTCGACCGGTTCAAGGAGATCAACGATTCCTTTGGACATCGGGTCGGCGACGCCCTGCTCAAGGAAATCGCCACCCGGCTCAGGCGCCGCGTCCCCGAAGGCGATACCGCCCGGGTTGGGGGAGACGAGTTTGGCGTCCTCCAGACGGTGAGCGATGCGGGTGCGGCTGCCGCTGAGATCGCAAAGAAACTGCAGGCCACTCTCACGGTGCCCTTCGAACTCGGCGACCACCACCAGGCGGTCTTCGTCAGCATCGGCATTGCAATCGCGCCCGACGACAGCGCGGAGCCGGAGCAGCTGCTCAAGGACGCGGGCCTCGCTTTGCACCGGGCCAAGAGCGAGGGGCGGGGCGGCTACTGCTTCTTCGAGCCCGAAATGGATCAGCGCATGCAGGCGCGTCGCAGTCTTGAGCGGGACCTGCGCCTGGCGCTCGCCAACGGGGAACTCGAGCTCCATTACCAGCCGCAGATCAACCTTAAGCGCAACGAGATCGCCGGATTTGAAGCCTTGTTGCGCTGGAATCACCCTGAGCGCGGCAGGATCTCCCCCGCCGAGTTCATTCCCATCGCCGAGGAAACCGGGCTCATCGGCCCCATCGGCGAGTGGGCGCTCCGGCAGGCTTGCGCGGAGGCCGCCAAGTGGCCCTCTCATCTCATCGTTTCGGTCAATCTGTCGCCTGCGCAGTTCAAGGGGCGCAATCTCACACAGTCCGTGGTGAGCGCGCTCGCCGCCAGTGGGCTGCCGCCCGAGCGGCTCGAGCTCGAGATCACCGAATCGACCATGATGCAAGATGCCGAGAGCGCCCTCGCCGTGTTGAAGCAGCTCCACGAGCGGGGCATACGGCTCGCCCTCGACGACTTCGGCACAGGATACTCCTCGCTCAGCTACCTGAGGCGGTTTCCGCTCGACAAAATCAAGATCGATCGCAGTTTCGTGCACGACCTGTCGGAGGCGAGCGAGGAGTCCACAGCCATCGTGCGCTGCGTTGCCCGATTGGGGGAGAGCCTCGGGATGACGACGACGGCGGAAGGCGTCGAAACCAAGGAGCAGCTCGAGCGCGTGCGCGCGGAAGGGTGCACCGAATATCAAGGCTACTATTTCAGCGCACCGCTGCCGGCAAGCGAGATCGCCAAGGGATACCTGGCAGGATACGCAACAAGCGCACAGCGCCGCGTAATCAGCGCGGCTTAACCGGAGCGCATCAAGCCTTCTTCTCCCAGCGCCCGGTCTCCGACTGCTGCCAATAGGTCACGGCGCAACCGGCCGCCTTCATCGTCCGCCATTGTCTGCGCGCGATGTCGACGGCGGAGGGATCGCGGCCGTCGAACAGATAAACAAGGCGCAGATAGTCCTTGGGGCTGCCCGCCGCTTCGGTCCCATCGACCAGGAAGCGCACTTTGGCGCCGTTGGGATTCTCCGGGCCGGTGGTGAGGTACACCGGCTGGCGCTCGGCCCTGCCGTCGCTGGCCGTGCCATGGGGCAGGAAGCTGTCGTCCCGGTAGGTCCACAATGCCGTATCGAGCGCTTCGAGCCGCTCCTCGCTGCCCGCCTGGACGACCACGCGCCAGCCGCGTGCGAGCGACTTCTCGATGAGATTGGGCAGCACCCGTTCCAGTGGCTGTCGCTCAAGATGGTAGAACAACACCTCGGTGGGTTCGCTGTTCAATGCAATCGCCCCTGCAGTTCAAAGTCCGGGCTCGAAGGTTCGAACCATTGAGCGGCGGGGACCTTCGACGGTATGATGGCCCAAGAACAAGCCCGATCTGAACGGTTGCTGCCGCCAGCATTCAGCCTCAGTTCATGCAAACAAGATTAGTGGTTTGGCAAGATGCAACCAATGTGCTGTGAACGATCAAAGGGAAGCAGATGACCGTGTCGATCGCTCGTCGTTGGGCAGCCGTGTCGCTCGGCGCTCTTCTCGGCGCCGCGGCAGGGGCCGGCAACGCGCTGGCGCAGGCGCAGAGCAACTGTGAATGGTACGCCAACCTCGCGCTGCAGCAGCAGAAGATCAACCTCGACCGCGCCTGCGGATTTACCGGTCCGGCTTGGTCGACCAATCGCGCCGCCCACTTGAACTGGTGCGTGAGCGTCGCCCCCGAAGTGTGGAAGGAACAGGCCAAGCAGCGGGACCAGATGCTCGCGAAGTGTCCCGCCAGGTGACGCGTCAGGAGGCGTAATCGGCCGAGCTGCTTGACAGTCGACCACCGGCGCGACCCGGCAGCAGAGATGGTACCCACCTCGCCGCTCTGCGGGTGAGCGGCGGCGGCTGCGACGCAGGAGGGGGTGCGTGATGAAGCGGTTGCTTGTGTTCGCGGTCCTATTGCTGTTCGGCTTCTATGTGGTGTGGCCGGGGTGGTCAGCTTATAGTATCGATAGCGCGATCAAGACCAAGGACGCCGAGACGCTCGCGCACAAGATCGACTTTGCTAGCGTGCGCGACTCGCTGCGTCCGGCCGTCACCCAGAAGGTGGCGGACTTCTATGACCAGCAGATCAAGCAGACCGGCCCAACCGGCGCACTGGTCGGCGGGCAGCTCAAGCAGGCCGTTCTGCCCGGCGTCGTCGACGCGCTGCTTGCTGGGCTGGTCACACCCGAGAATCTGATTCGCGTCGCCCATGAGGGGGGACAGCTCAAGGAGAGCGTGGAGCGGCTCCTCGGCGAGGAGCTGAGGCGGGCCGGCCGGATGCCGGGGCTCGGCACCGGTGGAGCGGCCGCGACGGGTCAGCCGGTCGGTGGTCCACAGCTTCCCGGCGGACTCGGCGACCTTAGTGGCATTGCCGGCAAGATCGGCATCGGGCAGCCCGTCGGTACCGCGGCGCAGCAGCCGCCGGCGTCCAAGGCCGCGCAGCCGCCCGCTGCACCACCGAGCTATGGCCTGGACAACGTCAAGCATTTCGCAATCCTCGGGCCGATGGCCTTCGAAATTGGCGTCGCCAAAGACAAAACCGCAACCGAGCCCGACGTGACCGCCGAACTGCGGTTCACCGGCATGGACTGGAAGGTGACTGCGGTCAGGCCGCGGCTCTGAAACCGCTAGCGCCAGTCCCCGAGCGTGGCATTGACGAGGGCCAGCGCGGCGACGGCCGCAGTGTCGGCCCGCAGGATGCGCGGCCCGAGGGAGACGGCCAGAGTGAACGGTTGTGCACGCAGGAACTTGCGCTCGTCGGGATCGAAGCCACCCTCGGGCCCGATCAGCACGGCCAGGGGTCCGCGGGGGAGGGCGGTGAGGGCGGCGAGCGGCGAGGTCGGACTCGCAGCCTCGTCGCAGTAGATCAATCGGCGCGCCTCATCCCAGCCGGTCATGGCCTGCTTGAGGGTTTGCGGCGGCGAGACCGCGGGCACGCGCAGGATGCCGCACTGCTCTGCCGCCTCGATGGCGTTGGCCCGCATGCGCTCGAGGTTGACGCGCTCGGGAACGGTGCGCTGCGTCAGAACGGGGCGCAGGCAGCCGACGCCGAGCTCGGTTGCCTTCTGCACCATGTAGTCGAGGCGGGCCCGCTTCAGGGGGGCAAACAGCAGCTCAAGATCGGGGCCATCCTCCTGGGTTCGCCTCTGAGCGATGATGTTCAGGATGCATCGGCGCCGTGCGGCTTGCGCGATCTCGGCTTCCCATTCGCCCTCACGGCCGTTGAAGAGCAGGATGCGACCACCGTTGCCGAGCCGCAGGACGTTGAGCAAGTAGTTTGCCCGTTCGCCGTCGCAGGCGAGGCTTTCTCCGCGCGCGAGCGGCGCGTCGACGTAAAGGCGCTGCGCTCGGAAGTCATACCTGGCCATGGCCCGGTCATACCCCATTCGGGGTTCGCAATGTAGAGAGGGGACCCCTCGGGACGGTTCCCGCGATCCGCCACGTTGCATGCCGGCCATGCGGCGCGCTAGCTAGTCAGAGCGCCACCCATGCCTGCTGGAAATCGTGCGCTCGCCATGACACAGCCGCACCACCGTTCAGTGCCCATCGCCGATGCGCCGGCCGGTAACTGGGTCGACCGCTACGCGCCGGAGGCCTGGCTGCCCTATTTGAAGCTTGCCCGTTTTGACCGGCCGATCGGGGCTTGGCTTTTGTTGTTCCCGTGCTGGTGGTCGCTGGCCCTTGCCGAACTCGCCCGTGGCAGCGCCTACCCCGATCCTTGGTACGTGATCCTGTTCCTGATCGGCGCCTTCGTCATGCGCGGGGCAGGGTGCACGTGGAACGACATCGTCGATCGCGACTACGATGGGCGGGTCGAGCGCACCGCCAGACGCCCGATTCCGTCCGGCCAGGTGACGGTGATGCAGGCGTTGGCCTTCGCCATCGGCCTCTCGCTCGTCGGGCTCATCGTCCTGCTGCAGTTCAACACGTTCACCATCTGGGTCGGGATCGCCTCGCTGGCGCTGGTGGCCGTGTATCCGTTCGCGAAGCGCTACACCTACTGGCCGCAGCTCGTACTCGGGCTCACCTTCAAATGGGGCGCGCTCGTTGGCTGGGCCTCGATCTTCGGTGCGCTTCATTGGCCCGCGCTCGTGCTCTACGCCGGCTGCGTGCTGTGGACGCTAGGCTACGACACGATCTATGCCCACCAGGACAAGGATGACGACGCGTTGCTCGGGCTGAAGTCGACGGCGCTGCGCTTCGGACCGCAGACGCAGTGGTGGCTCACCGGCTTTTACGCGGGCGCGTTAATCCTGTGGGCTGTGGCTGCAGCGCTCGCCGGGGCACATTTGATCTTCTTCCTTGCCCTCGCGCTGGCCGGCGCCCAACTGGCTTGGCAGGTCGTGACGCTCCAGATCTCGGATGCGAACAATTGCCTCGCCCGCTTCCGTTCGAACCGCGAGGTGGGATGGATCCTGTTCCTGGGGCTCGTGGCGGATATGGCGATATCGGCCGGCAACAGTACGCCCTGAGGAGCGAAGCCAGAACGGCGCCGTCGAGCTTCGCCCGACAGCGCCGGTTCTCTCCGCCAACCTGTCAACCCTGTAAATGGCCGTCTGTCGCGACCACAACCCAGTATGCCATGGCCAATTTGGGACCAACTTAAGAGAATTGCTAAATTTCGGGTTCGCAGATGCTTCAAAATGTGCCGGCCTCGGGCCGGTTCGCTTGCTCTCGCCCGGCGGGTCGGGCAACAAAGGCCGAAAGCGAAGCGCCGGAATGGCGCACGGCGACAAGGAGACTCAATTCCATGAGCACGTCGGCGGAAGAAGAGGCGCCCAAGCAGCTCCTCCACCTGGTGTTCGGGGGCGAACTCGTTTCACTCGACTCGGTCACCTTTCGCGATCTGGACAAGCTCGACATCGTCGGCATCTACCCGAACTACGCCGAGGCATACAAGGCATGGAAGGCAGCCGCCCAGCGGACGGTGGACAACGCTCATATGCGCTATTTTATCGTGCACATGCATCGACTGCTCGATCCTACGCAAACGGAGGGGAGCAAGGCCAAGCGGTGAGCGCACAATCGCGATTGACCGCCGCCCGCCTGCCAGAGAACGCGTGTCGCAAGCTGATCCTGACGAACGCAAAAAGGCCGGACCGCCGAAGCTCGACGCCCACGTGCGCGGGTTGCTCAGGCGCTTTCTTGGCGAATGGGTGTGGCCGCGACGGAAAGCGCTCGCCCTTGCGCTCGGGTTGACGGCGCTGCTCGCGGCGGTCTCCGGCGCCTATCCGCTGATCATCAAGGCGTCGTTCGATAGCCTGCTCGCAGGCCAAGCCGGCGCGGTGCCGCTGGTGCTCGGCGCCATCGTCCTGGTCAGTGCGTTGCGTAGCCTTCTGCTCTACCTGCAAACGGTGGCGACGAACCGCATCGTCATGCGGATGGCCACCGACATCCAGAAGCGCGCGTTCGCGCATCTCATCAATGCCGACTACGAGCAGCTTACCCGCGAAACGCCGGGCCAGCTCGTGTCACGGCTTACCAACGACGTGGCCTTCATTCAGCTTGCGGGCCAAGCGGCGCTCAACACCGCGATCCGCGACACGCTGCTGATCGCAGTCTACGCGGCGAGCATGGTCTATCTCGACTGGGTGATGGCGCTCGTTGTGCTCGGCGTCTATCCGATCGCCGCCCTGCCGATCGCGGTGCTCAGCAGCCGTTTGCGCCGGATCGCCCGGCAGACACAGGACCAGCTCGGCGACATGACCTCGCTGCTCACCGAGCAGCTCTCCGGCGCGCGCCTCATAAAGAGCTTCCGGCTCGAAGACTATGCGGCCGAACTCGTCAATACGAGCTTCGAGCGCGTGTTCGGCCTCAAGATGCGCGCGGTGCGCAACCGCGCTAGGGTCGACCCCATGCTCGAAGCGCTGGGCGGCTTGGCCGTCGCCGGGGTACTGGCGCTCGCCTACTGGCGCATCGCGAGCGGGATCTCGACGGTCGGGGACTTCATGGGTTTCGTGACGGCGCTGCTGATGGCGGCGCAGCCGATCCGTGGTCTCGGCAATCTTTCGGCGCGCGTGCAGGAGGGACTTGCAGCCGTGGAGCGGGTCTATCAGCAGCTCGACCAGGTCCCAAGCGTCGTCAACCGGCCCGGGGCGAAACCGCTCATGGTCTCGATCGGCACGATTGACTTCGAGAACGTCAGTTTCACCTATCCGGCGGGACGGAAAGGTCGCGCCGTACACGGCTTCACGCTGCACGTCCCAGGGGGTAAGACGGTGGCGCTCGTTGGCCGCTCGGGCGCCGGCAAATCAACGATCATCAATCTGGTGCCGCGGCTGTTTGACGTCGAGAGCGGGCGCATCACCATCGACGGGCAGGACATCCGCGACGTGACGCTCGAAAGCCTCAGGGCCTCGATCGCAATCGTGAGCCAGGAGGTGACGCTGTTCGACGATACGATCCGAACCAACATTGCCCTGGGGCGGCTCGATGCCGGCGAGGCCGACATCGTGACGGCCGCGAAGGCAGCGGCGGCCCATGAATTCATCATGGAGCAGCCCTACGGCTACGAGACCAAGATTGGCGATCGCGGCTTGCGCCTTTCGGGCGGCCAGCGCCAGCGACTGGCGCTGGCTCGCGCCATCCTTAGGAATGCTCCCATTCTGCTGCTGGACGAAGCGACAAGCGCGCTCGACACCGAGTCTGAGCGGCTGGTGCAGGAGGCGTTGGCGCGCTTCACCAGGAACCGCACGACGCTGGTCATTGCACATCGCCTCTCTACCGTGCAAAACGCCGACCTGATCTGCGTCATGGATGCCGGTCGCATCGTGGAGGTCGGCACGCACGCCGATCTGTTCGCTCGAGACGGAGCTTATGCGCGGCTGTGCGAAGCCCAGGTCCTGAGCGTCGGGGAGGGTGCGGCGCTCCGGCACTGAGGCTGCGGGGGCCCGCGCACCTTGCGGCGATGCTACTCGCGCCGCAGGATGTCGTTCACGAGGCGGTTCGCCCAACCCTTGGCCCGGAACGACCGTTTCAGTTCGTCGGGATCGTAGACCGTGTCAACCCACTCGAAGAACGGAATTGGGCAAGCCCGGTTGTGCTCAAGGTAGGCCTCGAAGAAATGATCGAGGATGCCCGTGTCAGCCTGCCGAATATGGCCATAGCGCAGCGACAGCTCCTTCTTGGCCTCCTCGAGCGGTACGCCCTCCTTGATAAAGCGGAACAGCACGCTCATGAGCCCGGCCCGGTCCGCGCCCGACTTGCAGTGCATCAGCATCGGGTACTCGATGCTCTCGAACAGCTCCCGCGCCGCCTTGATCTCGTGCCGGCTCGGCGCCGCTCGCGAGCGAACCTGAAAATTGACGAGCTTGATGCCGTAGCGCTTGCAGGCCTCCTGTTCCAGCCAATAGCTGCCGCATAGCCGTTCGCCCCGCAGGTTGACGATGGTTTTCAACCCCTGCCTGGCAAGCCGGCGAATGTGGTGCGGCGCCGGCTGCGCCGAACGCCAAGCTTGGGCGCCAATGCGGTGCCGATTGACATAGATCAGGCGGAAGATGCCATGATCGACGAACAACATATCAAGGTAGGACGCAATTGGTCCGAAAGCACGGCGCGCCCACTGCGGTGTGTGCTCGGAGAGCGACTGGCGCCAGCCCATCGTTACGCGCTTGATCGCCCGACGGGTCTGTTTGGCGAAACTTGCCATCAATCGATCGCTGGCGCGGCCCAACAAGAAAGCTGTGCTCAGCCGGTCATGCCGGCAAAGCCAGTTCCCGATTTCCTACGGTTTGCTTTTGCTCTCTATCCGCTATAGAGACCAGGGGCAACATGTGTCTGCGCCGGCCCCCGAAAATCCCTTTCGAGCTTGTGTCGGGGCGCCGCTCAATGGCTCGACGGTCATGGAAAAAGGGCAGTTCCATCGCATCGCCGGCCGCTCGGTTGGGCGCTACATCAACTTCGTGCTCCGCACCTCCCGGCTGTGCAGCGAGCCGACCGATCTCGGCGCGCATTTGCGCCGCCATGCCCCCTTCATCCTAACCACTTGGCACGGTCAGTTCTTGATGGTGCCAAGAATCGTGCTGAGGGTTCTGCCGGTCCGCTACATGGTAGCCAAGCACGGGGACGCGGAGATTTTCGCGCAGGCGCTCAGCTACTTCGAACTGGACCTCATTCGCGGTGCGGGAGCCGGCCAGCGGCAAAAGGACCGCGGCGGTGCGCAAGCCCTCCGCAGCGCGCTCAAATGTCTCGGTCAGTCGGTGTCGGTGGGCATGACCGCGGACACCGCGCCAGGCCCGGCACGGCGTGCCGGCGAGGGTGTGGTCACGCTGGCGCGACTTTCAGGCCGTCCCATCCTCCCGATCGCGGCGGCGACGAGCCGCTATCATGCGCTCAACACGTGGAGCCGGATGACCGTCAATATGCCGTTCGGACGGCTGGCGGTCGTGTGCGGCGATCCGATTTGGGTCGACCGCGACGCCGATGAGGAATCGATCGAGGTGGCGCGCCAGGCCGTCGAGGACGGCATCAATGCTGTTATGCAGCGCGCCTACCGACTGGCCGGCGCCGACCCCCAGGGGGCCACGCCCGTAGCGCAGGCAAGCGAGAACGCGATCGCGCCCGGACTGGGCCTCAAGGTCTACGCTACCGTGACCCGCATCGCGCAGCCCGCGGCACCCTTCCTCCTGACCTTGCGCGAGCGCAGAGGCCGAGAGGACGGTGCACGCCGCAACGAGCGCTTGGGGCAGCCTAGCAGGCCGCGTCCGCGCGGGCGCCTGGTGTGGATGCATGCGGCGAGTGTCGGCGAGATCAATGCGGTGCTGCCGCTCGCCGATGCGTTGCGCGAGCGGCGGCCCGATCTGTCCTTCCTCTTCACATCCGGCACTGTCACCTCGGCTGGGCTCGCCGCCCGCCGGCTCAATGCCAACGACATTCACCAGTACGTGCCCCTCGACTCTCCGCAATTCGTGCGGCGTTTTCTCGAGCACTGGCGGCCCGACCTCGCCGTGTTCACCGAAAGCGAGGCGTGGCCCAACCTGGTCATCGAGACCGCCAGCCGCCGCATCCCACTGGCACTCGTCAATGGGCGCATGTCGAATCGCTCCTTTAGCCGCTGGAAACGGTTTAGGAGCCTTTCGCGTCCTTTGTTCAGCCGCTTCGATGTGGTGCTGGCACAGAACGAGAAGTTTGCACGCCGGTTCGCACAGATCGGAGCCCGCCGCACGCTTGCCGTGGGCAATCTCAAGATCGACGCCCCACCGCCGCCGGTAGACGGGACCGAACTCAGCCGCCTCAGGCGGGCGATGGCCGAGCGGCCGGCATTCCTCGCCGCCAGCACGCACGAGGGAGAAGAGCGCGCAATCGCTGCCGCGCATCGCAGGTTGGCGCATGAGCGCGCCGGCTTCTGCACCATCATCGCGCCGCGCCACCCTGAGCGGGGCACCGAAATCGCGGAGCTGATGAAGGGTCTCGGGATGGTGGTGGCGCAGCGCTCGCTCGGCTTGCTGCCAAGCACCGCTACCGACATTTACATCGCCGATACGATCGGGGAGCTTGGTACGCTCTATGCGTTCGCCCCGGTCGCCTTCATCGGCGGCTCCCTGGTCGACAAGGGCGGGCAGAACCCCATCGAGGCCATACGCCATGGCGCCGTGGTGCTCACCGGCCCGAACTATGTCAATTTCCGTGACGCCTACAGGGCACTGTTGCGGCACCACGGCGCCATCGAGGTGCGCTCCGCAGACGAGGCGGCGAACGCGGTGCTCCGGCTCATGAACGACGAGGTGGAGCTCGCTCGCATGCGGGCAGGCGCACAGTCAGCCCTGCTCACGCTCTCGGGCGCCCTGCAACGCACCGTCGACGAGCTCTTAAAGTTCCTTCCCGAGGACAAGGGACTGCTGCGTGCCAGTTGATGAGCCCTCGTGGTGGTACGCGCAGCAGTCCGACTGGCGTGCCTGCCTGCTCCATCCGATCGCGGTGACATACGGGGCACTGGTTGTGCGCCGCTTCACCCACGCGAGACCCTATCGCACCCCGCTGCCCGTGATCTGCGTCGGGAACTTCACGGTCGGCGGCACCGGCAAGACCCCGCTTGCACTCCTCATCGTTCGGGCGCTGAAGGGCCG
>DATLZB010000031.1:0-16383 GCA_035574175.1 Hyphomicrobiaceae bacterium | reverse complement strand
GGCCGGGACGAGCCACAGCAGGGCAACGGCAAGAGCAAGCCCTGCCCTGCGTTTCGTCGCGCGCAGTTCGCCGCTATACCGCACGTCCGCTAGCCAGCCTTGGCGGCGCCGGCTTTGCGCTGGCGTCTTGCCGCTTTGATCGCGCGCTTCCTGGCGTTCTCCAGCTTGCGCCGCCTCGCCTGGATCTTCTTGCGGCGCGAATCCGACATGGTGGGCATGGGCGCTCCTCCTCAATGTCATCCCGACGAAGCCTGCACCGGCGAAGGCCGGTGGTCGGGATCCACGCCAGCTTCGGCGTGCACTCGTTCGATAGTAGCAGCCACCACTGCGCCTTGAGCAAATCATGACCGTCGCGCCAGCGGCACCTGGCGTGGGTGCCGGCCTGCGCCGGCATGACGGGATGGGGTAGGCACCGCGTTCCCGCCCCCAACCGTCATCCCGACGAAGCCTGCACCGGCGAAGGCCGGTGGTCGGGATCCACGCCAGCTTCGGCGTGCACTCGGTTGGTGGCAGCACTCGCCCGGACGAGATCTCGCGCACTCTCGACCGTGGAGCAAGCGGCACCTGGCGTGGGTGCCGGCCTGCGCCGGCATGACGGGGAGAGAGTGTTGGGCCGCCGGCGCCGTTTCCGCTGCGGCTTGCGACGGGTCTCCGCCAGGTGCTCTTGCCAGACCGCATCGCCGATCAGCTTGTCCTTGTCGCGCGCGATGTCGGTCGGCTCGCCCTCGGTCAGGAGGTCGAAGACGACGGAGACATCGGCCTTCGGCTTCGCCTCGCCGAGGTCCTGCGCGACCAGCCGGCGGACGTACTCGGCAAAGGAGATGCCGAGCTCCGCGGCCTTGGCGTGCGCCCGCCGCTGCATCTCCGCATCCATGGTGATTTGTGTCCGCGCAATCATGATGGCACCATCATTCCATCACCGGAGCGAAGCGGCAATTCTTATTCTGCGGCGTGGCGCTTGGTGGCGTTGCGGGGCGCACCACACTTGGCTCGCCGGCCGAGAAGCTCGCGCAGATACTGCCCCGTATAGCTCTCCTTCACCTTGGCCACGTCCTCCGGCGTGCCGGTGGCGACGATGCGGCCGCCGGCGTCGCCGCCCTCCGGCCCCAGGTCGATGATCCAGTCGGCGGTCTTGATGACCTCCAGGTTGTGCTCGATGACGACCACCGTATTCCCGGCGTCGGCCAGCTCGTGCAGCACCTCCAGAAGCTTCGCCACGTCGTGGAAGTGCAGCCCTGTGGTCGGCTCGTCGAGGATGTAGAGCGTGCGTCCGGTCGCGCGCCGCGACAGCTCCTTGGCGAGCTTGATCCTCTGCGCCTCGCCGCCCGACAGCGTGGTCGCCTGCTGGCCGATGTGGATGTAGCCCAAGCCGACCCGCGCCAGCGTCTCGAGCTTGTCGCGGATGGCGGGCACGGCCTTGAAGAACTCCGCGCCCTCCTCCACCGTCATGTCGAGCACGTCGGCGATCGACTTGTCGCGGAACCTCACCTCCAAGGTCTCGCGGTTGTAGCGCTTGCCCTTGCACTGGTCGCAGGTGACGTAGACGTCGGGCAGGAAGTGCATCTCGATCTTGATGACGCCGTCGCCCTGGCAGGCCTCGCAGCGCCCGCCCTTGACGTTGAAGGAAAAGCGCCCCGGAGCATAGCCGCGCGCCTTGGCCTCGGGCAGGCCCGAGAACCATTCGCGGATCGGCGTGAAGGCGCCGGTGTAGGTGGCGGGGTTCGAGCGCGGCGTGCGCCCGATGGGCGACTGGTCGATGTCGATCACCTTGTCGAGGTGTTCGAGCCCCTCGATGCGGTCGTGCTCGCCCGGTTGTTCGCGCGCGTTGCTGAGGCGCCGGGCCACGGCCTTGTAGAGCGTGTCGATCAACAGCGTCGACTTGCCGCCGCCCGAGACGCCAGTGATGCAGGTGAAGAGCCCGAGCGGGATCTCGGCGGTAACGTTCTTCAGGTTGTTGGCGCGGGCGCCGATGACCTTGAGCGACTTGCCGTTGGGCGTGCGGCGCCGCTTGGGAACCGGGATCTGGCGCACGCCGGAAAGATACTGGCCGGTGATGCTGGCAGGCGCCGCCATGATGTCCGCGGGCGTGCCCTGCGCCACGATCTCCCCGCCGTGGATGCCGGCGCCGGGGCCGATGTCGACGACATGATCGGCGGCGAGAATCGCCTCCTCGTCGTGCTCGACCACGATCACCGTGTTGCCGAGGTCGCGCAGATGTTTGAGGGTCGCGAGCAGGCGGGCGTTGTCGCGCTGGTGCAGTCCGATGGAGGGCTCATCCAGCACGTAGAGCACGCCCATGAGGCCGGAGCCGATCTGGGAGGCGAGGCGGATGCGCTGGCTCTCGCCGCCCGACAGCGTGCCGGAGGAGCGCGACAGTGTGAGATAGTCGAGGCCGACGTCGTTGAGGAAATCGAGCCGCTCGCGGATCTCCTTGAGGATACGGGCGGCGATCTCGTTCTGCTTGGGCGTCAACTGCTTGGGCAGCTCGGCGAACCATGTCCCGGCGGCCCGGATCGACATGTCGGCGACTTGAGCGATGTCGAGGCCGCCGACCTTCACGGCCAGCGCCTGAGGTTTGAGCCGCTTGCCCCCGCAGGCCGCGCACGGGTGGTCGCTCTGGTAGCGGGAGAGCTCCTCGCGCACCCAGGCCGAGTCCGTCTCGCGCCAGCGCCGCTCGATGTTGGTGATGACACCCTCGAAGGGCTTAATGGTCTTGAAGCGGCGCAGACCGTCCTCGTAAACGAACTCGATCTCCTCGTCACCCGAGCCGAACAGGATGGCGTTGCGCACCTTCTCTGGCAGCCTGGCCCACGGCGTCGACATCTTGACCTTGTAGTGGCGGGCCAGCGCCTCCAGCGTCTGGTCGTAGTAGGCGGAAGTCGAGCCGGTGCGCGACCAGGGGTGGATGGCCCCGTCCTCGAGCGAGCGCTCCGGATAGGGGACGATAAGGTCGGGCTCGAACTTCAACTCCGTGCCGAGACCGTCGCAGACGGGGCAGGCGCCGGAGGGCGCGTTGAAGGAGAAGAGGCGCGGCTCGATCTCGTCGATGGTGAAGCCCGAGACGGGGCAGGCAAAGCGCGCGGAGAAAGTGATGCGCTCGTGGGTCTCGTTCTTGTTGCGCAGCACTTCCTTCGCCATGCCCGGTCCCGCCGGGCTCGACGAAGCCAGTTTGTGCGCCTTGGCAGAGGAAGCAAGCGGCTTGTCGGCGAACTCGGCGATGGCGATGCCGTCGGCGAGGGCGAGCGCGGTCTCCAGGCTGTCGGCAAGGCGCGTTGCGATATCCGGACGTACGACGATGCGGTCCACCACCACGTCGATGTCGTGCTTGTACTTCTTGTCGAGCTTAGGCGCGTCCGGGATCTCGTAAAAGGCGCCGTTGATCTTGACGCGCTGAAAGCCCTTCTTCTGGAGCTCGGCCAGCTCCTTCCTGTACTCGCCCTTGCGGCCGCGCACGATGGGCGCGAGCAGATAGAGGCGCGTGCCCTCGGGCAGCGCGAGGATGCGATCGACCATCTGGGTGACGGTCTGGCTCTCGATGGGTAGGCCGGTGACCGGCGAGTGGGGCACGCCGACGCGCGCAAAGAGCAGCCGCATGTAGTCCCAGATTTCGGTGACCGTGCCGACGGTGGAGCGCGGGTTCTTGCTCGTCGTCTTCTGCTCGATGGAAATGGCCGGTGACAGCCCGTCGATATGGTCGACGTCGGGCTTCTGCATCATCTCCAGGAACTGGCGGGCGTAGGCCGACAGGCTCTCCACGTAGCGGCGCTGCCCTTCCGCGTAGATGGTGTCGAAGGCGAGCGAGGACTTGCCGGAACCCGACAGCCCGGTGAACACAATGAGCGCATCGCGCGGCAGCTCAAGGTCGATATTCTTCAGATTATGCTCGCGCGCGCCGCGGACGTGGATGGTCTTGGCCTCCGGCCCTGCGACGGGCTTGCCCGGCGTCTTGCTCATGGGCGCGTTGGTAGCGGATGGCGGACCGAGCGGCAATGCAACTTCGGCGCCTGTCCATTGCGGGATCGGCCGGGCCTTAAATCCCCGCGCGACAAACATTGATCAGGCGCGCCCGATGGGGCTTGACACCAGGGTTGGGAAGATCAAACTTAAGGCTAGACGGCTGTCGCTGCGGACCGCCCGAACGCGTCCCCGAAAGGGCCGGCGTACCCCCGGCGACCGGCAGCACCATCGGGTTGTGAGGACAGCCGTCGCGAGGATCCACGTGCGTAGGAGGGAGCATGACTCCACCCGACAGTGACATGGGCCTCGCTTCGCAGCGAGGCCACGGCTCGGCGTAGCGGGCCGCGGCTCACCTGATCGCGCTACTCCGCGCCGCCATCAAAATTCGGAACGACCCTGACGGGTCTTGCAACCAAGGCCCGCAAATGAGTCCGGCCCGGACGGAGCTGGACAGGAATCGGAAGTGATGAAGAGCCCCGTTGCGCCCTTCGCGGCCCGGGGCTCGAGCTTTTGCGGGGCAGCGTTTGCTGAAGAGCGCATGGGGACGCCTCGGCCGGCCGCCGGAGGTAGGTCGCCAGGGCTCTCTTTCGTCACATGCTGGACACAGGCTTGAGGGAACGTGCCGGCGACTGTTCGCACCCGCACGGGAGATCGCTCGATGAGCGCCGCCTCGCGCAAGGTCCTGCTGTTCGTCACGCTGACCTTCGTGGTGCTCTCGCTGGTGCCGGCCGGCGCGCACCTGTTCGAGCTGCCGAACAAGATCGGGTTGCCTGCGGACCAGTACATGACGGTGCAGCGCATCTACCAAGGCTGGGCGCTGTTCGGCTTCGTCGTAATCCCCGCCATCCTGCTCACGCTGTGGAGCGCCGTCGCGTTCAGAGCAGAAAGGGTGCCGGCCAGTCTGCTGGCCGGCGCGTTCCTGTGCATGGCAGCGACCCAAGTCATCTTCTGGACCTTCACCTATCCGGCCAACGCCGCGACCCAGAACTGGACGGTGATGCCGGCCGACCTCGAGCCGCTGCGCCGGCAGTGGGAGTACTCGCATGCGGTCAACGCGGTGCTCACCTTCCTGGCGCTGATGCTCACGGCCCTGGCCACACTAAACATGCGTCACGAATGGCCGGACGCTGGCGACGGACGGGCCCGTTAGCCACTGCCGAAGCTTTCCGGCTTGCAATTGCCGCCCCGGCCCGATAGGCCACCAAAAGCAGCGCGCGGCGGCCGGGGCGCCCGCCTGCCTTGTCACAGATTCACCGCTATGCTTTGGCGCAGTTCGTGAAGTGTGAGGGGAGGGGCGTCCCGTGATGTCAGAGGCGTCGCGTGCCGGGCCGGAAACCGAGACCCCGGTCAACCCGTATAGCCTGCTCGAGGCAGTCAACAACTCGAGCGACACCGCCCACACCGCCTGGCTGATCTTCATTGCCATCATGGCCTACCTGACGGTGGCGGTGGCCGGCGTCACCCACAAGGACCTGCTGCTCGAGACCCCGGTCAGCCTGCCGATCCTTCAGGTTTCCATCCAGCTCGCCCAGTTCTTCCAGTTCGCGCCGGTGCTGCTCGTGCTGTTCCACCTCGGCGTGGTTTCCCAGCTCGTGCTGCTGGCGCGCAAGACGCTGGAGTTCGACCACGCCGTTCAGGCGCTCGAGCTCACCTCGCGGCGCACCCATCCCCTGCGGCTCGAACTGCACAACTTCTTCTTCGTGCAGGCCATCGCCGGCCCGCACCGCAGCGCGGTGATGAGCATGTTCCTGCACGGCATGTCGTGGCTGACGCTCGTCATCCTGCCCGTCGTGCTGCTGCTCTTCATCCAGATCAAGTTCCTGCCCTACCATGATGTGGCGATCACCTGGACGCACCGCGTCGCGCTCCTCGTCGACATCGCCATGCTGGTGCTGATCGGCGTATTCCTGATGCGGGCCGAGACCTCGTTCTTCGCGGCCTTCTTCCGAACCACCGTGCACCACCCGCTGTCGTTCCTCATTACCTTCGGCGTGATGGCGGTGGTGGCTTACTTCTCGTTCGCGGTCGCCACCGTGCCGGGCGAGGCACTTGACCGCATGGCGCGGGAACTGTTCGGCGACCGCGAACGGGCAACGTCGGCGCGCAGCGCGGCGCAGTTCGACCTGCCGTTCCTCAGGGCCCGGGCCGACGGATCGCTGTGGGGCATCTTCTACCGCAACCTGATCGTCACCGATACCGACCTGGTGCGGGGTCAGGAGGCAGCGCCCGGAGAGACCACCATCAGCCTGCGTGGACGCGACCTGCGCTTTGCCGTGCTCGACCGCTCGGACCTCGCCGGGGCCGACATGACGGGGGCGAACCTCGAAGGCGCGAGCCTCGTCGGCGCCGACCTTTCGCGCGTGCGCCTGCAGTGTGCCGACATCGACAAGATGCGGGTGACGGAGGACCGGGAGCTTGCCGAGTGCGCCGGTGCGCGCGAGGCCGATCTCACCAAAGCCAAGCTAACAGGGGCCGCTCTCGCCGGTGTTGACCTGAGGCGCGCCAAGCTGCATCGAGCCAACCTGGAAGGCGCTGCGCTCAACGATGCGCTGCTCACCGAGGCCGACTTCTCCGAGGCGCAGATGGCGAAGGTCAACCTGAGCGGCGGGGCGCAACTGCAGCGGGCGAACTTCCTCGTCGCCGCACTGCAGGGCGCCGACCTGTCGGGGGCCAAACTGCAGTTCGCCGACTTCTCGAGCGCCTCCCTGCAGGGCGCGTTCCTGCAGCACGCGGACCTTGAAGGCGCCGTGCTGCGCGATGCGGATTTGGAAGGAGCCGACCTGCAGATGGCGCGGCTGCAAGGCGCCGAACTTTCGGGCGCGAAGCTGCGCGCGGCCGACCTGCGCGGAGCTTCGGTGTGGATGACCGCCCCCCCGGCGCTTGAGAACGTAGCGCTCGCCGACATGCGGGGGCTCATCATCAAGCCGCTCGAGCCGGACGAGGCCAAGGCGCTCGAGGGGGCAATCGAGCGGATAGGCAGCCCGCGCATCCAGCGCCGGCTCAGGGAGCAGCTCAAGCCGCTGATGGATGGCGCCACGAGCCGAAGCTGGGCGGCAACGCCTGCCATGCAGACTTGGCAGAACCTCGTTGCGGCAGCCAGCGGCGTGCCACGGGAGACCTACGGCGGCCAACTCACCGAGCATCTCACCGGTCTCATGTGCAAGGCGCGCTGGAGCAACGGCGCGGTGGCAACGGGCATCGTCAAGCGCGCGCAAGCCCCCCAGTTCCAGGGCAACTTGGTGGCGATCTACGACCGGCTGCGCGCCAAGGACTGCCCGGCGGGCGCCGCCATGCCGGGCGGCCTCATGCAGGCGCTGTCCTCTGCGGTGGATGTCGCCAGGGAGAACTGACGGCGGCTGCCGCCTTGATCCGGCCACCGGTATGCGGTAGAACATAATGTGAACATGCGGCTGGGCATGGCGCCCGAAAGCCGTGGAAGACTTGGCGCGGCGTTTGGGTGGCGCGTAACGCCGCGCTAGGCTGATGCAACTTTCGAGTCGCGGCGGCTCGGCCGCCGGTAAGCCGCCCCATATATGCACGCGCAGAGCGCGCGAAAGGAGCAATCGATGGCCGGTTCCGTCAACAAGGTCATTCTGGTCGGCAACCTCGGCAGGGATCCTGAGATCCGCCGCACCCAGGACGGCCGTCCCGTCGCCAACCTGAGGGTGGCGACCAGCGAGAGCTGGCGCGACAAGGCCACCGGCGAGCGGCGGGAGAAGACCGAGTGGCATTCGGTGGTGATCTTCAACGAGGGCCTGTGCAAGGTTGCCGAGCAGTACCTGAAAAAGGGTTCCAAGGTTTACATCGAGGGCCAGCTCCAGACGCGCAAGTGGCAGGACCAGTCCGGCCAGGAGCGTTACACCACCGAGGTGGTGCTGCAGAACTTCTCGCACACGCTGCAGATGCTCGACCGCGCCGGCGCCGGCATGAGCGACAACGGCCAGGCCGACTACGGCGACACGGAAGGCGGCACGGGCGGCACGGCCGGGCCCAAGCGCGCTGCCAAAGCGGCGGGCGGCGGCAAATCCTTCGACAAGCCGCTCGACGACGAAATCCCGTTTTAGGGGCCTGCGCGCACGTCCGCGCTGCTGCTGCACCGTGCGTGGAGCGCGGGTGCGGGGTGGCTAAGCGATGAGCCGCGACGTGGGGGCTGCCGGCTCGCGCGGGAGGACGGCGGCTTCGGCATCGGGCTGAGGCAGCGCGGGGGGCGGCAGGCGGCCGTTACCCTTGCGCTGGGCGCGCTTCAGGCGGGCGGCGAGGTCCGGCCGCAGGCTCGCCCGATGGCAGGACCGCGCGGCAGCCTGGTCGCTAGGCTTCGCCGGCGGCGCGTCCGCGTTGGCCTCGAGGGCGGCGGCCCTTTCTCTGTTCCCGGCGTCCTTCATCGGGCGGGCGCGATTGTGGGAGGCACCCTCGAACACGGCGCCCGCCTCGACGCCGAGGCGGCGGTGGTAGAGCTCGCCCACGACCGAGGCGGTAGCGGCGAGGTGAACGCCGCCCGCTCGGATCGTGCCTGCCAGCTTGCCGTGCACGATCACCTCCTCGGCCGTAACGTTGCCGTCGATCACGGCGTCGCGGCCGATGGTCAACCTTCGGCAAGAGACGTTGCCGTTCAGGCAGCCGTTGATGAGCACCTCGCCCGTGCTTTCCAGGTCACCGACGACGCAAAGTCCGGCCCCGATCACGGAACAGGCAGACGCGGCGATGGCAGGGGCGTGTGGGGCAGTCGCGTCGTGCGGGCGAGCACGGGTTGCGGCGCCGTTGGCGAAGGGCGCGGGCGTTGCACCTGACCGGCTGAACAGCACGGGGAAGCTCCATAGAAACAGGGGGCGCGGCGAGGCAACTTCGCCGGCTCGAAAGCTGACGCGACGATAGGCAGCACGCGCTAACAACGCATGAATGGAGACCAGTGCTTTGTGTGCTTCTCCATGAAATGCGGGAGCAGCCCAGGCGCCGATACAATCCGAGCGCTGATCATCGGGGCGACGTGCAGAGCCCCGCCGCGCAAGGCGGCGGGGCGGGCAACGGCACACGTTCGAACAAGGTGGACATTCAACGGGGTCAGGGCGTCACTTCTTCTCGTCTTTGGCTTTGGCATCGCCGCCCGAGCCGGTGACGGCATCGGAGGCCTTCTTGGCCAGCTCCTTGGCCGCCTTGGAGGTCTTGCTGGCCAAGTCCTTGGCAGTGGCCGTCGCCTTCTCCAGCATCGACTTCTGCGGGTCGGTGCGCTGATAGGGCTCCACCGCGGCCAGCGCCTCCTTGGTGGCGCCGGGCAGGGTGATCGTGGTCTTGCCGTCCTTGGTCTCGAACCGCAGGGCTGAAAGCTCCACGCCGATCTTCTTTTCGCCGACGCCCAGGAAACCGCCGACGCCCATGATCACGCCGACGATCTGATTGCTCGGACTGACGATCAGATCCTCGATGTCGCCGACCTTCTGGCCCTCCTTGTTGAGAACGTTCTGGCCGATGAGGCGGGTCCGCGCGAGATACTGCTTGGGATCCTGCGCCTTGATGAAGGTTTTGGCCGGAAGGGCCGTCTTGGCTTCGGCCTTGGGGGCGGCCTTCTGCTGCGCGAAGGCCGGAATCGCCACCGCCAACGCCGCCGCCGCGGCCAGGCTCAGCACCATCTTCTGCATGGGGGTCCACCTCGAAAAGCGTTGACGGAGCACGTTCGACATGCCCGTCGTGGCGCGGCAGTCCACGCCACGCAAGGGCTCTAGCAGAGGGGTGTGGCGGCATGGTGTCTGAGGCTTCGAGTCAGCGTTGCTCAGTGCCTTCTCCGGGCTGGCGTGCGACCGCCCGACGCTCCGTATAACAGCCTGTTCTCACAACAGAAAAACCAGGTAATTTCGGCGCTGCGGCATTGCTCCGAAAGGTCCTCTTTAGTAGACTTAGGACACATGTGCCAAGTTTGCGCCGACGCACGCCTTCCAGGCGTGCGTTGCGTTTGAAGAAGGCCCCAAGACCTTGCCCGACAACGAACAGAACCAGCAGGCGGGCGGCCGGCCGCCGAGCGACATCCGCCCCGTTTCCATCATCGACGAGATGAAGCGCTCCTACCTCGATTACGCCATGAGCGTGATCGTTTCCAGAGCGCTCCCCGACGTGCGCGACGGCTTGAAGCCCGTGCATCGGCGCATTCTCTACGGCATGTCCGAGCTCGGCCTAGATTGGAACAAAAAGTACGTGAAATGCGCGCGCGTCGTCGGCGAAGTGATGGGCAAGTACCACCCGCACGGCAATCTCGCCATTTACGATGCCCTGGTGCGCATGGCGCAGGACTTCTCAATGCGCGTGCCGCTCGTCGACGGGCAAGGCAACTTCGGCTCGGTGGACGGCGATCCGCCGGCGGCCGATCGCTACACAGAGTGCCGGTTGACGAAGGTGGCGCATGCCCTTCTCGACGACCTTGACAAGGACACGGTCGACTTCCGCGACAACTACGACGGCTCGCTCACGGAGCCGTCGGTGCTGCCGGCCAAGTTCCCCAACCTGCTCGTCAACGGAGCGGGCGGCATCGCCGTCGGCATGGCGACCAACATCCCGCCGCACAACCTGGGCGAGGTGATCGACGCCTGTCTCGCCCAACTCGACAACCCCGAGATCGGCATCGATGAGCTTGCGCAGATCGTGCAGGGGCCGGACTTCCCCACCGGGGCCACCATCCTCGGCCGGCAGGGCATCCTTGGAGCCTACCACAAGGGCCGCGGCGCGATCGTGATGCGGGCCAAGGTGCACACCGAGGAGATCCGCAAGGACCGCGAGGCGTTGATCGTCACCGCCATACCCTATCAGGTCAACAAGCGCACGCTGATCGAGAACATCGCGGCGATGGTGCGCGACAAAAAGATCGAGGGCATTGCCGACCTGTGGGACGAGACCAGTCGGGAAGGCATGCGCATCGTCATCGAATTGAAGCGCGATGCGATTGCCGACGTGGTGCTGAACCAGCTCTGGCGCTACTCCGACCTGCAGACCACGTTCGGCGCCAATATGCTGGCGATCAACGGCGGCCGCCCCGAGCAGCTCACGCTCAAGGACATGATTGGCGCCTTCACCTCCTTCCGCGAGGAGGTGGTGTCGCGGCGCACCAAGCATCTGCTCGCTAAGGCGCGCGATCGCGCGCACGTGCTGGTCGGCCTCGCCATTGCTGTCGCCAACATCGACGAGGTCATCAGCCTGATCCGCCGGGCACCTTCTCCCGCCGAGGCGCGCGAGCAGCTCATGGCGCGCGACTGGCCGGCACGCGATGTCGCCGTCTTCCTGGAGCTGATCGCCGACCCGCGCCACAAGATGAGCGAAGCCGGCACCTGTCGGCTGTCGGCCGAGCAAGCGCAGGCCATTCTCGATCTTCGCCTGCAGCGGCTCACCGCACTCGGCCGCGACGAGATCGGCGCCGATTTGAAGAAGATCGCCGAGGAGATCACGGACTACCTCGACATCCTGTCCTCGCGCGCCCGCATCGTGGCAATCGTCAAGCAGGAGCTGGCCGCGATCAAGGCCGAGTTCGCCACGCCCCGCAAGACTGAGATCGTCGAGATTGAGGGCGAGGTCGAGGATGAGGACCTGATCGCGCGCGAGGATGTGGTGGTCACGGTCTCGCATCGAGGCTACATCAAGCGCGTGCCGCTTTCCACCTATCGGGCGCAGCGGCGCGGCGGTAAGGGCCGCACCGGCATGGCGACCAGGGAGGAGGACTTCGTCACCCAGATCTTCATCGCCTCCACCCACACGCCGGTGCTGTTCTTCTCCTCGCGCGGCATGTGCTATCGCATGAAGGTGTGGCGGCTGCCAGCGGCAACGCCGCAGGCGGTGGGCAAGGCGCTCATCAACCTGTTGCCGCTCGAGCAGGACGAGGCCATCACCTCGATCCTACCGCTGCCCGAGGACCCGGCGAGCTGGGGCGAGCTGCAGCTCATGTTCGCCACCCGCTCGGGCAATGTGCGGCGCAACGCGCTCTCCGACTTCGAGAACATCAACCGCAACGGCAAGATCGCCATGAAGCTCGCCGAGGGCGACAAGATCGTGCGCGTGGCCATCTGCCGGCCGGACGAGGACGTGCTGCTCACCACGGCGCAGGGCCAGTGCATCCGCTTCCCCGTTGAAGACGTGCGCCTGTTCAAGGGCCGCGACTCCGACGGCGTGCGCGGCATCCGCCTCGCCGACGGCGACCAGGTGATCTCCATGGCGATCCTTTTGCACGTGGAGGCGACGCCGGCGGAACGGCTCGCCTACCTCAAGCAGGCGCTCGCTCTGCGCCGGGCGGAAGGGGCGGAGGACGCCGGCCAGGAGGAGGAGATCGGGGTGGAGAAGGCAGAGGGGCCGGCCGAGCTTACCAGCGAGCGCTACGCGGAGCTGTCGGCCAAGGAGCAGTTCGTGCTCACCGTCTCGGAACGCGGCTTCGGCAAGCGCACCTCCTCCTACGAGTACCGCACCTCGGGCCGCGGCGGTAAAGGCATCGCCGCCATGGTGGTCAACGAGCGCAACGGCCATCTCGTCGCCTCGTTCCCGGTGGAAGCGAGCGACCAGATCATGCTGGTCACCGAGCGCGGACAGCTCATCCGCTGCCCGGTGGACGATGTACGCATCGCAGGCCGCAACACGCAGGGCGTGCGCATCTTCAGGACGGACGAAGACGAGAAGGTGGTCTCCGTCGAGCGTATCCCCGAGGAGGGCAACGGCAACGGGGAGGGCAATGGCAGCGCGGAGGGTTCAGCGGTCGGGTGAGGGTGCTCATGGGCAGCCGAGGCCCCACTGCGCTCCGCCAGCGGAGAGCGGAACGAACTGCTCCCTGTGGAGCAGGTTCGTTCGCGACCTATTCTATGACCGCTCAGGCTGCGGCCGCGCCCGCTTTGCGCTCAATCTCTGCTCCACAAGGTTGATGTGGGTTCGCAGCTCGTAAAGCTGCTCCGAGAACTGGCGCGGGATGCGAAGCCGGCTGACCGCCTCGTCGATGGTTTGCAGCTCGTCATTCGCCCGACTCACCTGGGCCGATGTGGCCTTGGGTCCGCTCAGCGCCAACTCCAGCGCCTTGAGCCGATCGTACCAGTACAACAGCTTACGGCGGATGACCCAGGAGTAGAGGACCGGCACGAAACGGCCGAGCGGGATCACAACCGAAAGGATGGGAATGGCGAGCAGAAGAATTTTAGTCCCGTGCTGGGACATGACAGCCGTCACCCAGAACGGGACGTCACGCTTGGCAGCGAACGGACCGACGTTGCGCAGTACGAGCGGCAGCTCGCCCGACTTGTGGTAGGCCGTCGCTTCCTTGTGAACCTCGTACTCGGGATCTCCGATATGGGGAAACTTGCCGGCCTTGTGAAACATGACGGGGTAGCCGGTGGCGGCGTCGATGGCCGATTTTGGCTTGACCACGGTCACATGCGTCAGCAGCGACGCCAAGGCAGGATGCATGTCCTTGCGGACGACAAGCGCCGGCGCGGTGGCCAACAGCGTGATGTTTGCCGTGGGGATGATGTTTGGGGCGAACCTGTGCGCGCCTCTGTGCATGACGACTCTCGACAAGAATGGAAACTTGCTGAGATAGGCATCGGCCACATCCTCGAAATCCATCAGCAGTATGTCGTTGGGGCTATCGAGCAGCGTTTTGACCGTAAGATTGTCGCTCGGCAGCATGATAAATGCGGCATCGGCCGCGCCTTCGGCATCGGCCGGACCGACCAGCGGCGCCGCATCGTCCGGAATGGCGGCTTCAATCAGCTTGGTCGGCGGGAGATCGGCAGAACCGTCCTCCGGAATTCCGTTCGCGTGCAGAAGCATCTTGATGACATTGGCGGTGCCGCTGTCCTCGGTTCCAATCAGGATTCTCTTGCCCTTGAACTTTTGAAGCCCTTCCTCGGTGGACTGCAGGCGCCGGTAGTAGACCCAAATGGGTTCGTCAAACATGCGCCCGATCGAGCGCAGGTTGCTTTCCTCCTGCATGATCTTGGGATCCTGACCGTAGGAAAAATACTTGAGACTGGTGGAGTAGCCCCCGATCAGGAACGCCGCGTCCACTTTGCCCGAAAGCAGCGCGCTTCTTGCCTCGCCCCCTTCTTCACGAGAGAGCAAAAGCTGCACGCCGAAACGCTCGAGCTCCTCCTTCCATGTCCGAGCCAGCTTGGCATATGCGCCGTTGGGATCGCCGGCCGCCAATCGGATCGTGCCTTCCGGCGTCTCGACGAATTGAATCGCCAGCCAAGTCGCAGATACGACGGTCAGAATCAGGAGAGCGATCAACGCCAGAACTTGTCGCATGGACACCCCCGCAATGGTTCTGAGTGCTGGTTCGACCTGACTGCCGGTGCCTGCGTTCGGCACCCATCACCTGATGGGCCCGCATCGGCACAAGGTGCGGTCCTCGCTCCCCGTCCCTATCGAGGAGAGGGGACAAAATAGCATGGAACCACCTGAGTGGATGCTGACTATAGTGCAGCTTCAAACGAGCGTGATCGCACCGATTGCCCGACGGCTATCGCGCGCACGTTTCGCCTGGGCGGCGCGGGCGTTGCTCGCTGAGGTCGGACCTAGCCCAGCTTCCAGTCGAGCGTGATCTCGGCGTTCAGGACCTTGGACACCGGGCAGTTGGCCTTGGCGCCTTGTGCGATCTCGCCGAACTTCTCCTTGGAGATGTTCGGCACCTGGGCTTCGAGCACGAGCGCGGACTTGGAAATCCTGAAGCCCGGGCCTTCGGACTCGACCGTCACCGCAGCCGAGGTTGCGAGCTTGGTCGGCGTATAGCCGGCGGCGGCGAGGCCGAAGGCCAGCGCCATGGTGAAGCAGCCGGCATGGGCGGCGGCGATCAGCTCCTCCGGATTGGTGCCCTTCTCCTCGCCAAAGCGGGTGTTGAAGCCGTAGCGGGTGGCGGAGAGGACGCCGCTTGCCGCGGTCAGGGTACCCTTGCCCTCCTTGCCGGTGCCCTGCCATTCGGCCTTTGCCTTGCGCGTGAACTGGGCCATGCTGCATCTCCTTCAACGTGCCAATACCAGGAAAGGTGGGGACCCGGGCATCCAGCTACCAGTCCCGACGTCAACGGCCCCGTAAGGGTTGTGGGATGCGCCGGCGCCGTGCACCATTGCTTTTAGAGGAAACGTTCCGATCGCGTCGAACGCGGGTACGAGGTGAGAGGCTGCGGGTGCGGCGGGCGAAGCTGCGTGGGAATATCGAGATCGAGGTATGCGCCTTGCACTCATAGCCTTTCTGCTCCTTGCCGCGGACCCGGCGCTCGGCCGGACGGTCACCGATTCTACCGGCCGCAGGGTCGAGGTGCCGGACAAAATCGAGCGGGTGTTCGCCGCCGGCCCCCCGGCCTCCATCCTCCTCTACATGCTGGCGCCCGAGAAGATGACCGGCTGGCCGGACCCGCCGCGGGCCGAGGAGCGCCGCTACCTCGCCGCCCCTTACCGGGATCTGCCCGCGCTCGGGCGCATCACGGGCCGCGGCGGCACCGCCAACCTGGAGAACGTGCTCAAGGCCGATCCCGACCTCATCCTCGACTTCGGCTCGGTGAACGATACCTACGTGTCGCTCGCCAACGCCGTGCAGGCGCAAACCAAGATCCCCTACATCCTCATCGACGGCCGCTTCGAGGCGACGCCCGCCGCGTTGCGGCTGCTCGGGCAGGTGCTCGGCATCACGGACCGGGCGGAAAAGCTCGCGCGTTACGTGGAGGAGACGTTCAGCGATATCGACAGGGCGCTCGCCGCGGTGCCCGAGGACAAGCGCCCGCGAGTCTATCTGGCGCGCGGGCCGGACGGGCTCGAGACCGGCCTCAAGGGCTCGATCAACACCGAGATCATCGAGCGGGCGGGCGGGCGCAACGTCGCCGACGCTGGGGGCCTGCGCCGCGGCATCACGCGGCTTTCCATCGAGCAGGTCATCGTCGCCGATCCCGACACCATCATCACCTGGGACCGCAACTTCCACGAAGCAGTGTTCAAAGACCCGATGTGGCGGGGGGTGAGAGCCGTGCGGGAGGGGCGCGTTTACCTGAGCCCAACGGCACCCTTCGGGTGGATCGACAGGCCGCCCTCGCTCAACCGGGTGATGGGCTTGAGGTGGCTGGCGCAACTCTTCTATCCGGACCGTTTCCCGCAGGATCTGCGCGCTACCACCGCAGAGTTCTATCGTCTGTTCTATCATGTGGACTTGAGCGAGATGGAGCTCGACGGGCTGATCCTATGGTCGAGGGGACAGGCACCATCCGAACGCGGGCCGCGGCGCTGAGCGCTCAGCCGGCCGCCGTCATCGGCGGCCTCGTACTGGTGCTCGCCGCCCTCATCATCTGGGCGGCGCTGACGGGCGCCTATCCAATCAGCCCCACGGAAGCGGTGGCGGCCATCGGACGCCTCCTCACGGGCCGGAGCGGTGAAGGGCAGATCGACACCGTACTGTTTGAGGTGCGCCTGCCGCGGGTGTTCGCGGCGG
>DATLZB010000030.1:0-2038 GCA_035574175.1 Hyphomicrobiaceae bacterium | reverse complement strand
ACGGCGTGCGCGTGGAGTTCGGCGATGGGTGGGGGCTCGTCCGCGCCTCGAACACCGAGCCGGCGATCACCACCCGATTCGAGGCGCGAACCTACGAGCGCGTGGCGGAGATCCGCGAACTGATGCTGAGCAAGGTCGACGAATTCATCAGGCTGCACCGCCACACGTGAGCCAGGTGGGCGTCGGCAGCGCCGAGCAAACCGACAGTGACCCCTTCGCAGTACGCCACGCAAGGATTCGGAATGGAAGTAGCCGGCTCAACCCTTCTGCTCGCCGCTATCGGGTCAAGGGGTTGGCGCGGCTCAAACACACATTTCGTCACGCGGAACTCGCTATGGCTCAGCGTCTGCGTCTGAAACGCCATCAATGGGCGGGGGTCTATACCGCCGACTTCACCCTCGACGGGTTTCGGCGGCGTGGGCATCAGCTGGCCGAAGTGTTGCGCCGGCAGAATTGGAGCTGCCTGATCGCCCACGACACCCGCTTCATGGCCGGCCAATTCGCACGCTATGCCTATCGCTACCTGGAAGCCCACGGCGTCCGGGTGTGTTATTGCCCAACACCGGCGCCGTTCCCGGCCGTCGAACTGGCGCTCGAGCAAAAGCGCGCTGATACGGCGCTGATCGTATCGGCAGGCAATCGGCCATTTTGGTACAATGGGATGATCGTTCTGGTGCCACCGACCGATGAGGCGTTGCTGGAAGGCGAGCCGCCCTGGGACGAGGAAGATGACGGGCTGCCGTTTCCGCCACCGCCGCTCGAGAGCTCCGAGTGCACACAGGTCGATCTGCGCACGCCGTATCTGGAAACCCTGCGCGCCTCGGTCGATATCGACTTGATCCGACGCACGACCCTGACGGTCTTCGTCGATCCGATGAACGGTACCACCAGTGGGTATGTTCCGGCCGCGCTGGCCGAGGGCGGGCAGACCAAGGCGATCGAGATCAACCGCGAGGTCGATCCGCTCTTCGGCAGCCAGCCGCCGCTGCCCGCGGAAGCCAGCCTGAATCGGCTCCGCAAGCTGGTGAAGGAGAGCGACTCGCACCTCGGCATCGCGCTTTCGGCAGACGGACGGGCGATCGGTGTGGCCGATAACGCCGGCGAGATCGTACCGCCGTTGGAGTTGGCCCTCGTGCTGGCCCATTACCTGAGCCGCCAATATCGCCAGCGCGGCCTGGTCGTCGTGCCGCGGCCGCAGGAGGCCGCCGGGCTTGATGCCACCCTGCGCGCCTGGGAGGCCGCTGCGGCGCTGAAGGTCGAGCTGGCCGACGACCCTGCCGCCCGCATCGCCGAGCTGTTGAGCCAGGACCGCAACAGCGTGCTGGTCGGCGCCACCGCCGGCGGCGAGGTCACGTTGGGGCGCTATAGCGCCTCGCCCGATGCCGTCCTCGCTGCGCTGCTGTTGATCGAATTGGTGGCCCGCTCCAGCAGCAAGCTACGCACGATTGTCGACGAGTTGAAAGGGACGGCGTAATCCGTCGTGCCGCGTATTCCAATGCCTGTGGGCAACGTGTTGCGCAACCCGCAACCCATACGATCTATGCACGGAATCCTCAAGCGCCTTTCGTCGCTGGCGTACCTGGCACGTCCGCTGGCGCTGATCTTCATCGGCATCGTGGTGCTGTCTCTGGGCGTGGCCTATTTCTTCGTCATTGCCTATCGCACCGCCGACCTGCCCGAGGTGTTTTACTATCTCACGCTCCAGTTCCTGCCCCGTTGGGCGCGCGGCTTCGCGCTGGCGACGATCGGGCTGGCGGTGCTGATCGCCGGCATGTGGCAGCTCAGCGGCGTGGTCGTCATCCCGCTGAGCGCCAGACCGGAGGGGGAGGACGAGTTGGTGCTTGGCTACCGGCGCGCGAGCGGCCCCCCACGCATCACGGTGCTCTCCGGCGGCGCAGGGATGCTGATCCTGGCCGGCCTGGGCCGCTATGTCGAGCGGCTGACCTGTATCACCCCGCTCCAGGATCCGGTCGAGTACTACTACCGCGCATCGAGCCTCTTTAACTTCGAGAAGGTCTATTATGTCGCGCCGACCCCG
>DATLZB010000029.1:0-3833 GCA_035574175.1 Hyphomicrobiaceae bacterium | reverse complement strand
GCTCATCACGTGCCAGGCGCGCGTCACCTCCATGTCGCCGGGATGTTCCTGCACCGGCAGCCACCACCAGGCCACCGGCAGCCGCGTTACCATGATCCAGCCGTCGCCTTCGCGCTTCGGGCCCTTCTGCACGCGGATATCGATCAAGTCGAGGCTGTCGCCATCCGGCTGCGGCTTGAACCAGAAATCGATGGCGTATTGCTTCTTCGGCTCGTCCTTGTCGTGGAAGACGGCGTTGGCGAACCAACCATAGCCCTTCATGCCGCGCACGACTTTGACCTTCTCATAGACCAGATGAAGGTCGGCATCGAGCTTGGGATCGTGAAAGACAAAAACGCCGTCCTGCGAACGCTCAGCGATCACCTGCTCGGTCCTTTTGGTGACCGATGCCTCGTTGAAGTCGGGGTAATCCGCGGCACTAGCCATCGTAGCCGCAAATAAGCAAAGAGCCGCGGCAAGCGCCGCGGCTCCAGCAATATGCCGTACGGACAACACTTCGCGCATCATTGGCTCTTGGTCCCATGCGCCGGCGCAGGTGCTTCCGCCGAACGCGATGAGGCAAGCACGAGAATCGCTTGGGCCGCTTCCAGATTGCCGTTCTTCTCGGCCAAATCGGTGGCGGTAAGGCCTTGCGCGTTCTTGAGCGAAGGATCTGCGCCCGCCTCCATCAGCAGCCCGATCATCGGAGCGTTATTATGCGTGGCGGCAATCATCAGTGCCGTCATGCCATTCTTGGCTTGGGCATTCACATCGGCCTTACGTTCAACCAGGGCCTTGGCAATGTCAATCGGCCGTGTGCTTCCGGGCAAGAAGCGCGACCCTTCCGCGGGCGCGGTCTGCGCCGCAACCAGCATCAGCGGGGTCAGTCCTTCGGCGCCGGAGGCCACGCTTACATCGGCGCCAGCCTCCATCATCGCCTTGGCCACTTCGTAGCGACCGTCGGCGATGGCCATGGCGAGAGGCCGATAGCCATGCGGCCCAGGCTCCTCGACGTTGGCTCCCTTTTCGATCAGAACCTTGACGGACGGCACGTGGTCGCGCATCGCGGCCGTGATCAGCGGGGTCGTCCCGTCGGCGGAGGCCTTGTTGGGATCGGCGCCGAGATCGATAAGAGCGGCAATCATGGCGTCCTGGCGCTGCCGCGCCGCGTTCTGGAGCGGCAACCAGCCTTGCGGGTCCGGCGCATTCACATCGGCCCCCTTCTCGACCAGAAACTTGACCCGCTCGATATCGTTGGCGTTGATGGCGTTGCTCAGCTCCTGGCTGAGATCCGCACCCTCTTCGAGCCATTGCTCAAGCTTCTCTTTGGTCACTACCTGGTCGGGCGAAGCAAGATCCGGACGCGCTTCGAATTTCTGGTCGGCCATGGCAATGTAGCTGCCATGAGCCGGAAGATCGCCGGCCACGACGCATTTCGAGCACTGTACGAGCGGAACGCCGTATTCTCTGAGGATCTTTTCCACTTCCTCGGCATGATCCTCGAGGGCGAATTCGAGCATGTATTTGAGAAAGGCGTCGGTCTTGCGCACGCCGAGAGCCAGCTCGAATTCAAGCGGAACCTTGTCGTCGTCGAGGTTGACGGGAAGAATGGTCAGCGGCTCCCCGCGCATCGTCTTGAGCCAACCCGCGAAGGGACCGAATACGGCTGCGACGTCGAGATCGCCGTTCAAGACTTTCTGCACCACATAGTAGGGCTGATGCTCGATCACGAGATCGCCATCATGGGTCTGAGTCTGGAGCGAAACATTATTGACGATGCCGCGCTTGGCGAGCGCGAGACGAATACCGGAGGTTTGAAAGACGCCGATCTTGAGATCCTTGAGCTTGGGATCGTCGAGGCCCTTGAGGTCGAGGCCCCTATCGCTGCGATAAGCGAGAACGTAGGGCGTCTTGTAAACGGGGAAAGTCGTCAGCAGGCTGCCGTAGTTGGCCGGAATGTCGAACATCACGTCGCACATATCCTGGCCGAACGTTTCCCGCGTCAGGCCCCGCTCGATGAAGGGACGCCAATGGTAGTGCACGCGGGCGCCCATGGCTTCGCCGAGCAGGTTGGCGAGCTTATTTTGAAAACCTTCCTGCTTGATGTTCGACAGGGGCATATTGCCCGGGTCGGCGCAGACATTGAGGGTTTCGAGCTTTTTCGCCTTATAGGCCGCCTTGGCCGCAGCCCTGATGGCAATCTGCTCGCTAGGGGTAAGGTCGTCGAATTCCTTGCTGAGATCGCGCACTGGCTTCTTAGCCGCCCCGGCCGGCAGCGAAGCTAAGAGTAGCGCGAGGACAGCGAGAACAACGGTGAAGGTTCGGGCCAACATGACGATCCGTTAATGTTCGTGAAGCGGGGACACGCGCAGGCGTCTGCAATTCGGTTCTGGCCCTGTATTAAAGCAGTGGCGCCCGGTGCCGCAAGGGCACCGGGCGCCATTCGTCTAAGAAGTCTGTCCGGTTCTTACTCGAAGATACGGAAGACGTTCAGCTCACCGCCCTGCGGAATATGCTGCAGGCCGGCGGCCTTGGTCATGGCCGTGGCGCCGATAGCACCGAACTTGTCGTCGAGGTCGAGGCCGGCCGTGACCGGGAGACCGATCCAGCCGCCGATGCCGGAGTACACGCCGACATACTGCTTGCCGCCGACCTTGTAGGTGATCGGGTTGCCGATGATGCCGGAACCGAGCTTGCGGCTCCACAGGATCTTACCGGAATTCCGGTCGACCGCGCGGAAGTCACCGCCGAGCGAGCCGTAGAACATCAGGCCGCCGTCGGTCACCATGGTGCCGCCCCAGTTCGGATACGGATCCGGGATTTCCCAAACGGTCTTGCCGGTCAAGACGTCATACTTCTTGATCTTGCCGGTGACGCCCTGCTTCTCAGGATACATGTACACGTTCGCGAACACGTAGACCGTGCCCTGGTTCGTGTGCGTGCGCTCCTGAGGCTCGAGCTCCATGCACCAGTTGTTGGTGGGCATGTAGAAGATGTTGGGCTCCTTGGGATCCACCGAACCCGGCTGCTGGTCCTTGCCGCCCATAGCGGACGGGCAGGCAGAGACGTTGCGGCCAACTTCGAGCGGAGAGTGCTCGCGCACCTTGATCGGGCGGCCAGTCTTCATGTCGACCTTCTCGGCCCAGTCCGTCGTCACGTATTTCGTGGCGCGGAGCAGCGTGCCGTCGGTACGGTCGAGCACATAGGCGAAGCCGTTACGATCGAAGTGGGTGAGAGCCTTGACCTTCTTCCCATCGATGGTCATGTCGGTCAACATATTCTCGTTGATGCCGTCATAGTCCCACTGATCGAAGGGGGTCATCTGGTAGGCGAACACCGCCTCGCCGTTCTCGACTTTGCGGCCGAAGATCGTCATCGACCACTTGTTGTCGAAATCGCCAGTGTTGCACTCTTCGTGGGTCTTGTCGGGGCAACGATAGGCTGGGCTCCACAGGCCGGGGTTACCGGTCGAGTAGTAGACCAGCTTCAGCTCGGGATCATAGCTGTACCAGCCCCAAGCCGCGCCGCCGCCGATCTTGTAATCCTCGCCGGGGAACGTCTTGATGCCAAGATCCTGGCCAGCTTGGCCGTAATGCGGGTTGGCCTTGTTGGTGTCGGGCGTCAAGCACACGTCCTTGTCGGAGCCAGTGCTGTGGCACACCCAAACCTCCGAGCCGTCCTTCAGATTGAAGGCCGCGACACGGCCGCGAGCAGCGAACTCGTCACCGCCGAAGCCGATGATCACCTTGTCGTCGGCGATCAATGGAGCGGGGGTAATCGTCTCGCCCTTCTCAGGGTAGGCATATTTGACAACCCAGACTTCCTTGCCGGTCTGGCCGTCGAGGGCAATCACG
>DATLZB010000028.1:0-2569 GCA_035574175.1 Hyphomicrobiaceae bacterium | reverse complement strand
TGCCGGCGTAGGCCGGCATCCACGCCAAGTGCCGCGTGCGCCACGGTCGCGGGTGCACGAGGCCTCGCCCGGGCGAGTGCTGGCATCGACCAAGTGCACGCCCAAGCTTGCGGGGATCCCGACCTGCGTCGGGATGACGGTTTGGAAGGACGGGCCACTCTCTTGGGGGCATCGGCTGGTGCGGGTGCCCTCCTTTGTCTCAAGGCGTGCCGACAACCCCCTTGCAAACCTGGGCCGGCGCGAACAAAAGTGCCGGCGAGATCAACACCGGGCGGAAAGCATCCCGTGGCACAGTTCCTATCGCTGGCCGAGGCCGTGGCCGCCAACGTCCGCGACGGCGACTCGGTCGCCCTCGAGGGCTTCACGCACCTTATCCCCTTCGCCGCCGGCCACGAGATCATCCGTCAGCGGCGCAGGGACCTGACCCTCATACGCATGACCCCCGACCTCATCTACGACCAGATGATCGGCATGGGGCTGGCAAGGAAGCTCGTCTTCTCCTGGGGCGGCAACCCTGGCGTGGGCTCGCTCCACCGCATGCGCGATGCCGTCGAGAACGGCTGGCCGACCCCGCTCGAAATCGAGGAGCACAGCCACGCCGCCATGGCCAACGCCTACGAAGCGGGCGCCGCCGGCCTGCCCTGCGCCATCTTCAAAGGTTACATCGGCGTCGACCTGCCGAAAGTGAACAAGAACATCAAGTCCGTCACCTGCCCCTTCACCGGTCAGACGCTTGCCGCCGTGCCCGCCCATCGGCCGGACGTTGCCGTCATCCATGCGCTTAAGGCCGATGCCAAGGGCAACGTCCTGCTCGAAGGCATCCTCGGCGTGCAGAAGGAAGCGGTGCTCGCCGCCAAGCGCTCAATCGTCACTGTCGAGGAGAGGGTCGAGGACTTCGGCCCTCGCAGCCCCAATGCGGTCATCCTGCCGCACTGGGCCGTTGGCGCCATCTCGGTGGTGCCCGGCGGCGCCTTCCCGAGCTACGCCCATGGCTACTACAAGCGAAACAACGCCTTCTACATCGCCTGGGATAAGATCTCGCGCGAGCGCGACAGTTTTCTCGCCTGGATGAAGGAGAACGTGCTCGCAAAAGGGCCTGAGGCGTTTGCCGTCCACGCGCGCGAACCGCGCGGCAAGAGGTCGTGATCCGGCTCGATCACATCGCCGTCGTGGCGCCCGACCTCGGCGCCGGCGCGGCCTGGGTGCGCAAGACGCTCGGCATCGCCATGGCACCCGGCGGCTCGCACCCCGAGATGGGCACCTGAGGAGAGAACGCGCATGCCCTCGCCCGACACCTACACTCCGACCGAGATGATGACGATCGCCGCGGCGCGCGCCCTTTCCAGCGACGACGTCTGCTTCGTCGGCATCGGCGCCCCCTCGGCCGCTTGCAATCTCGCCCGTCTGACGCACGCGCCCGGCATCACCCTCGTCTACGAGTCGGGCACCATTGGCACCGAGCCTGAGGTGCTGCCGCTGTCGATCGGCGATGGCGAGCTGTGCGACACCGCGCTTACCACCGTGCCGGTGGTCGAGATGTTCCGCTATTGGCTGCAGGGTGGACGCTTCACGGTAGGCTTTCTCGGCGGCGCCCAGATCGACCCCCATGCCAACCTCAACACCACCGTGATCGGCGACTACGCCAGGCCCAAGGTGCGGCTGCCGGGCGGCGGCGGCGCGCCCGAGATCGCTGTCCACTGCCAGCAGATTTTCATCGTCATGGCGCAGAGCCCGCGCAGCTTCGTCGCAACCCTCCCCTTCGTGACCTCCCTCGGCCACGGCCGTGGCGGCGGCGACCGCGCCGGCTTCGGCGTGCAAACGAAGGGGCCGACCCGCGTCATCACCGACCTCTGCGTCATGGAACCGGAGCCCGCGAGCAAAGAGCTTGCCGTGGTCAGCATCCATCCCGGGGTGACGCGCGAGACGCTGAAGAACGCAACCGGATGGCCGCTGCGCTATGCGGCCGACGTTGCCGAGACGCCGCCGCCGACTGCCGAGGAGTTGCAGGTGCTGCGCGACATCCACGCCCGCACAAGGACGGCCCACGGCGCCGACGCGTCGGGTTGACGCGCCCGCCGAACCGACTCGATGCGCTCGTCCCGCAATGGGACACGGGTTAACCAGCCGGCAAGACGGTGCGCCGATCTCCGCCGCCCTTGGCTAATATCTGTCCCAGCCACCCCTCTGCCCGCTCCAGCGGACGGGCTTGCGCGAGGGCGGGTTCCGACCGTCGCGACGGGCAGAGGGGCTGAGCCTTCGGACAGCAGGGCACATGATCCTCGCGCATCGGCTCGGTCTCGCTTTCCTTGCGGCACTCATCCTTGCCGTGCCCATCGCCTATGGCTGGGACGCCCACCATCGCATCTCGATGAACGCGCCGCCTGTGCTGGAGCTTGTCGTGTTCGAGGCGGACGGCTGCCTCTATTGCGACGTGCTGCGACGCGAAGTGGCGCCGCTTTATGCTGCCACGGCCGCGAGCAGGCGCGTGCCCCTGCGCTTCCTCAACGTCAGCCGCACCGATGAAAGCGCCGCCGGCCGGCTCGATCACGCCATCACCATAGCCCCGACC
>DATLZB010000027.1:0-43322 GCA_035574175.1 Hyphomicrobiaceae bacterium | reverse complement strand
GCGGCGGGCCTACGAAGGACAAATCGCCACGCCGCTGAAGCCCTGGCTGCTGGCGGCGGCGCTGGCATTGCTGTTTGTCGACATTCTTGCCGTGGTGATGCTGCAGCTCGGCGGGCTCGGGCTGCCACCGCTTAGGCCGGCGGTGCGCCGGGTGGGTGCGCTCGCACTGGCTGCGATGGCCGCGTCGAGCTTGATGCTGTCGGCGCCGGCGCCAGCTCAAGACTGGCGGGGCCGGACGTTCCCCGTTCCTCCCGATCTCGACCCTTTCAACCGTCTGCCCGGCGCGAGCGGCCGCCAGGCCGTGCAGATCGTCCGCCCGCCCGCCCTTTCGCCGAGCGATGCGATGGCGCTCAATGCCACCGCGCGTGTGACCTTCGGTTATGTGCTGACCGGAGACCCGAGCACGGACGAGGCGAGCCGTGCCGGACTGTCCGGTCTCGTCAGGGTTCTCGCCGCGCGCACGGCCGTGGAGGCTGCCGACCCGGTGGGCGTCAACGTCAACCAGGACCCGATCGAGTTCTTCCCCATCCTCTATTGGCCTGTACTTCCCAACGCGCGCACGCTGTCAGATGGGACGCTGGCAAAGATCGATGCCTATATGAAACAAGGGGGCATGATCATCTTCGACACACGCGACTATGGCCAAGGCATGCCGTCGGGCTTTGCGCCGCAGGTCGGCTCGACCGGCACGGCATTGCAGAGGCTGCTCGGCCGGCTCGACATCCCGCGGCTCGAGCCGGTGCCGGACGGCCACGTGCTTACCAAGTCGTTCTATCTGATGCGGAACTTTCCCGGCCGTTGGGAGGGCGGCCAGCTGTGGGTGGAAGCCGAGGCCAACGAAGGCATCGACCAAGGACGCCGAGCGCGGCATGCGGACGGCGTCAGTTCTATCCTCGTGACCTCCAACGACTTCGCAGCGGCGTGGGCGCTCGACGAGCGCAACCGCCCGCTCTATCCGACCGTGCCCGGCGGTGAGGCACAGCGGGAGATGGCGTTCAGAACCGGGATCAACATCGTCATGTATGCGCTGACCGGCAACTATAAGGCCGACCAGGTACATGTTCCGGCGCTGCTTGAGCGCCTCGGGCAATGAGGAAGCGGTGAAGCGGTCGTGAGCAGTTGGTCGCTCGATTTCGCTCCGATGGTGCCGCTCGGTATGTTCTGGGCGGCGGCCGGCATCGCTGTCGCGCTGGTGGCGCTACTCCTGTTCCGCCGATCGCCGGGAGCGCTGTTGCGAACACTGGCACTGGCGGCGCTCCTCCTTGCGCTCGCCAACCCGACATTGCGTGAGGAGGAGCGCGAGAACCTCGGCAACATAGCCGTAGTCCTCATCGACGAGAGCACCAGCCAGACCCTCGCCCGCAGACCGGAACAGGCACAGGCAATCAAGGCCGACCTTGAAGCCAAGCTCAGCAAGATCAACGGGCTCCAGGTGAAGTGGGTCACAGCGGGCCGGCCGGACGGGGCTTCTTCCGGCACACAGCTCTTCGCCGAGCTCAACCGAGTGCTCGCCTCAACCCCGCCCGATCGCCTCGCCGGCGTCATCATGATCACCGACGGCCAAGTCCACGATGTTCCCAAAGGAGCCGCGGCACTCGGCTTCGACGCGCCGGTGCATGCCCTGCTCACCGGTGAACCCGACGAGTTCGACCGCCGCATAGAGGTTTTGCAGGCGCCAAAGTTCGGCATCGTCGGCCAGTCACGTCAGGTCGAAATCGCAGTGCGCGAGACCGGCAAGAGCGGCCGCGCCAGCGGGCCGGTGACGCTCAGGGTGCGCCGCGAGGGGCGCCCGGACGAAGTCCGGCGGACCGAGATCAACCGCAAGCAGACGATCGAAATGGCATTCCCCCACGCGGGGCAGAACATTCTCGAGATAGAGCTGGAAGCGGCCCCGGGCGAACTCACCCCCGCCAATAACCGCGTCATCGTGGCGGCAGAGGGGGTGCGCGAGAACCTGCGCGTGCTGCTCGTCTCCGGCGAGCCGCATGCGGGTGAGCGGACGTGGCGCAATCTCCTCAAATCGGATGCGGCCGTCGATCTCGTCCACTTCACCATCCTGCGGCCGCCCGAGAAGCAGGACGGTACGCCCATCAACCAGCTTTCGTTGATCGCCTTTCCGACGCGCGAGCTGTTCCAGCAGAAGATCCGCGACTTCGATCTCATCATCTTCGACCGCTACCAGCATCGCGGCATCCTGCAGATGCTCTACTACGACAACATCGCGCGGTTCGTCGACGAGCATGGCGGCGCCCTCCTTATTGCGGCGGGGGACGACTACGCGGGGCGGTCGAGTCTCGTTCACACGCCGCTTCTCTCGGTGCTGCCGGCAATGCCGACGGGGCGCGTGCTAGAGCAGCCGTTCAAGGCAAAGCTTACGAGCGACGGCTTGAAGCACCCGGTGACGCGAGGACTGCCCGGAGGCGACGCCGAGGCACCGACGTGGGGGCGCTGGTTCCGCCAGGTCGAGGTGACACCGGAGCGAGGGCGCGTCATCATGAAGGGCGTTGAAGACAAGCCGCTGTTGATGCTCGACCGCAAGGGCAAGGGCCGGGTGGCACTGCTCACGTCCGATCATGCTTGGCTTTGGGCACGCGGCTACGACGGCGGCGGACCACATACCGACCTGTTGCGGCGGCTCGCCCACTGGCTGATGAAAGAGCCGGACCTCGAGGAGGAGCGACTGATCGCCTCCGCCAAGGGGCTCAAGCTCACGATCGAGCGGCGCTCCTTGGAGAGCAAGGTGATGCCGGTGACTGTGTCCGCTCCCGGCGGCGCCAGTATGGAGGCGAATCTCGACGCGGCGGGTCCCGGCGTGTGGCGTTCAACGATCGACGTGAAGGAACCCGGCCTCTACAAGCTGCAAACGTCGAGCCCGACCGGATCGCTCACCGCAGTGGCGTTGGCCGGGGTCGAAGACCCGCGCGAAATGTCGGAGGTCACAGCGACGGCTGACAAGCTGCGGGCGCTGGTCGAGGCGACCGGAGGAGGCGTGTTCTGGACGCGCGGCGGCAGTCTCCTCGGGGCGGTCGATCCTTCCGCCGTGGAGGTGCCGAGGGTCACCATGATGTCGGCGGCCAAGGTGCTGGCGGGCTCGGGCTGGATGGGCCTCAAGGATCGCGAAGCCTACGTCACCCGCGGCGTCAAGCTCACGCAGATGTTCACCGGTTTCCTGGCGCTCGCGGCGCTGTTGTTGTTGATCACGCTGGCGTGGTGGCGAGAGGGCAAGTAGCCCTTTGCAGCTCATGAAATCAGCTGGAACAGAACGACGCCCGCTACCGTCGCGCCGATGCCGGTGAGTTCGACCCCCGTGATGCGCTCACGGAAGTAAAGGACGGAGATCAGCAGCGTAAACACTACCTCGACCTGGCCCACGGCGCGCACGTAGGAGGCATTCTGCAGCGCGAAGGCGGTGAACCAGGCGATCGAACCCAGCGCGCTCGTCGCGCCGATGAAGAGGGAGATGTTCTTGTCGGGCCACAAGGCCCTGAACGCGCCAGGCTCCGTCCGCCACAGCCACCAGCCAACGAACACCGTCTGCATCGCTGTCGCCAGCACCACCGTCCACGCGCCCCGCCACAGAAAGTGGTGGTCGTCTCCGATCGCCAGCGTCGCCTCGCGCAGGAAGAGGTAGGACAGCGAGAACGCGAAGGCGCAGGCGAGAGCAACGAGGGTCGGCTCGGAGAGCAGTGCCTCCTTAATGGGCAGCCGCTCGGCCCCGAGGCGGCCGATCGACATCAGCAGGACGCCGGCCATCACCACGATCAGTGCCAGCACGCCGCCGGCGCTGTGGACCTCGGAAAAAAACAGCCAACCGATCAGCGCCGTTATAACCACGTCGCACTTGGTCATGATCGAGCCGATCGCGAAATTCCTCAGCCGGAACATCGAGATCAACAGGATGGTGGCGATAACCTGTGCGAGTGCGCCCAGGAACGTGAATGCGAGGTAGATTGTGCTTAGGCGCGGCACGCCTCCGCCGAGAGTTGCCAGTATGACGGCCAGGTACAGCCCCATGATGGGAAGGCCGTACAGTGAGCGGACGTAAGTGGTGGCCAGGGTGGAGAGACGGCGGTTGAGCTGCTTCTGCGCGGCCGTGCGCACCGCCTGCATAAGGGCGGCAAAGATGGCGAGGCCGATCCAGGAGTGCTCCATGTGCCGAGTGCCGACTGTGGCTATCCAGAGCAGGTCAAGGACCTCTGACCGGGCGGGCCCAAATCTACCGTGGTCGGAGGAGCCCTCATCGGCACGACCACAGGATCCCGCGGTCGAGGTGGAAGTGATCGTTGTGGGCGGCGTTGAAGTCGGGCCCCAGAGACACGCGAAAATAGCGGCAGGATCGCCGGTGCACCGCCTTCAGGAATTGTGACTCCGGCCCAGGGCCGAACCAGTGCCGGGCGATGCTGATGTAACGCCCGTCGGCCAGCGTGAACCCTGCCACATCTATGGCGTTCGCCGTGGCGTGCTCGCTGCGCCGCCCCTCCCAGACGGGATTGCCGATGATATTGCGGCAGGCATAGGTGCCGATCTGATGCACGGAGACGATACGCTGGCCCAGCATCGATTGGGCAAGCGGTTGCACATCATGGGTCATCCACATGGCAAATGCCGCGGCGACCTCACAGCTCAGGGGCTCGGCCCAAACCTTGGCGCTCCCCATGCCTGTGGTTCGGACCGCGTTCAGCCAGCCGCAACCGTCGCGCAAGGGATTGTCGGGAATCGGCGAGGCGTCGATCTGAGCAGACTTGAGAACGGCGCGGCAGAGGGCCGGCTCGCGGCGCAGAGCAGCAAGCTGCCAATCGAGAAACAGGCCGGGGGGCCCGTCTATGCGGAGCGTCGGCAGCGGATTGAGGCGGGCCGGGACCAATCCCTGCCGAAAAAGCAGGCCGACGCCGACGACAGCCACGACGAACAGCAGCACGCGGAGAAAGGTGAAACGGCGGCGGCGCTTCCGCATGTGGCTGATCCGGTCGGCGACGGCATCCCCACCCCTTCATAGTGAAGGAGACCGCCGCGATCCAATGACAGATCGGCCACAGTCCCGGTGGTGCGACTGCCTGATGCCATGGACGGGCCGAGGGGGAGAGCGAGGTACGAAACCGCCGATCAAGCGATGACGGTCATATCCCCATCCGATCAGGGCCTCAACACGCGGTGCGTCCATTCGTCACCCACGGGCGGGGAGGGTCGGGAGCGGCCATCGCCGCGGCGGGGCCGCGTCTCGGCGCCAAGCCGCATGGTAGGGCCCTCGCTACTTCGGGCCTCCGCCCGCGAGGCGACGGACCAGTCGGTGGGCTCGCGTTTGGACCTGAACTTCTCCTTAAGGGTGCTCAATTCCGTTGGCGCGGTGGCGTTGCCTTTGCGTCGTTCGGCCTCAAGCGCGTACATGCGATGCCGGTCGAGAGATTCCTGCGCCCACGGCTCGGCACGGCATCGGCAGCTCGCATCGTAGGTGGCGCGATAGCGAAACGCCGTTTCGAGGCGCACATAGCGGCGGCCGGAAAGATCGACCATGTGCTCGGGTTCCTGGCCAGGGTTGCGGTACACGAACAGACGGGCTGGGGAGCGGCAGCTTCTCTCGCAGGCCGCGGCATCGCGCGCGAAGTACTCGGGCGAGGTGGCAAAGCTGATCGGCCAATAGTAGCCGTCGCAAAGTCTCACGCAGACGGTGCGGTAGGTGGCGAGCTCCGCATCATCGTCGAACTCGTCATCATTGCGCCAGTCGTAGGATTCGGCCCGGTCATGAGGCCGGGGCGACCAGCGCATGTTCCTGTCACTGCGTCGCGAGCCACCATCGCTGCGCAGCGTCCGCCAGAACTGCTCGCTTCTCAGCATCTCTTTGAAGCTCTGGCTGCCGAGTACCCGCGACTGAACCACCGGCACCTGTTGATGTCCCGACGTGGGCGCGGGAGGCGCCATGGAAGACGCGGACTGCTGCAGCAGCGCTTCACCGATCAGGCTGACGCCATAAGCCATGGCCAGTATGACGATCGCCATTCCGGTAGCGTAGACGGCCACGCCGCGGAACCATGCGAGCCGGCTCCAACCGCTGCTCGGCCAGTGGCCGGGGACCCAAAGACGCAACATTCCGCCTACGCTGCAGATGAGTGATGAACGTCGACCCTGGCGGATACTTAGTAGGGCGGCGAGCCGATGCCAACCCCTGGGCGACTGCTCTTTCTTCAGGCTACGGCCCGCCTTGCCGCCATTGGCTTCACCGGATTCTCGCCAAGGCTAGCGCGGGGGCAGGCGCACGGCGCCGTCGAGGCGAATGGTGGTGCCGTTGAGCATCGCGTTCTCGCAGATGTGAACGGCAAGCGCCGCATACTCGGCCGGATTGCCGAGGCGGGAGGGGAACGGCACGCTCGCCTCGAGCGCACGGCGCGCGTCATCGGGAAGCGAGGCAAACATAGGGGTCTCGAACAGGCCGGGCAGAATCGAAACGACACGGATGCCGTCCCGCGCCAAGTCGCGCGCAACCGGCAAGGTCATCGCAGCCACGCCGCCCTTGGAGGCGGCGTAGGCGACTTGGCCCATTTGACCGTCCTCGGCTGCGACCGAAGCGGTCATGATGATGACGCCGCGCTCGCCGTCGGGGCCGGATGGCGCCACACTCATCATGCCGGCCGCACTCAATGCGGTCGCCAGGAAGGTGCCGATCAGATTGACCTCGATAACCTTGGCGAACGAGGCGAGGTCGTGCGGCTCGATAACACCGGTGTCCCTGACACGCCGCACGATGCGCCGTGCGAGAGCGATGCCGGCGCAGTTGACGAGGATGCGTTCCTGACCGTGTGCCTTACGCGCTACCGAGAGGGCGGCTTTGACGCTCTCTTCGCTCGTCACGTCGCAGTGCGCGAACGTGCCGCCCAGGGCGTGGGCCAGCTTGCCACCGGCTTCTTCGTTGAGGTCGAGCAGGGCGACGCGAACGCCTCGGTCGGCGAGCGCCTGGGCCGTCGCGGCGCCGAGGCCGGAGGCGCCGCCCGTCACTACGGCCGCAACGTCCTTGCTCAGTCGCATCCCACTACTCTACGCCAAAAGGCCGACGCCCTGACATCCCCGAAGCGACGACTCTAAAAGGGGGAAGGCGGGCGGTCAAAGACTCAAGCCGGGCGTGCCCGCTGGAGCATTGCCGCTGTAGCGAAGGCGAGAAGGCCGAGCACCACGTTAAATCCGATCCGCACTCCGGCATCGTCGAGACCGGGAACGAAGGTCTCGATGGCGATACCGGTCAGCGGCCTGATGATGGCTCCGATCACGCTCGGGAACAGCACCAGCACCCCACCCACGGCAAAAAGCGCCGTCTCAAGAGCGCTGCTCTTCTTCAAGAACCACCCCTGGGCCGCAAAGGCCAGCATGGCGATGCCGACGGCTGATTCAACAGTGATCTCAACAATGTCGAGCCAGTTGCCGCCCTTCGGTATCTTGAAGAGCAGCCCGACGCCCTGCGGATCGAGCACGAACACGAACGGTACCAGGAAGGCGGGCATGGTGTACTTCCACGCCTGCAGAGTGGTCCGGTAGGGACTGCCGCCGGTGATCGCGGCCGCGGCGAACGGGGAAAGGGCTGTCGGGGGTGATACTTCCGACAGCACGGCGTAGTAGAAGATGAACATGTGAGCGGCAAAATCGGGCACGCCGAGCTTGATCAGGGCCGGCGCGGCGATGACTGCGCACATGATGTAGGAGGCGGTGACCGGCACAGCGAGGCCGACGATCCATACGATCGCGGCCGTAAACACGGCGGTCAACAGCAGGCTGCCTTGCGCGTAGCCGATGATGATGTCGGCGAAACGCTGGGCGAGGCCAGTCAACGTGACGACGCCGACAATGATGCCGGCCGTGGCACAAGTGGCAGCTACGTTGAGCACGCCGGTGGTGCCGTCGCGCATGGCGGCGACGAAGCGCTCGGTCACCGGGGCAACGTTCGGCACAAGCAAGCCGATGGCGGCCGCGAGCACGAGTGGAACGAATACCAGGTGGCCCATCCACCCGGTAATAGCGGGATCGAGGCGGACGTCGAGGAGCTGAGCGATGACGAGGACGATGCTCACGGCGAGTGGCAGGGCAATCGCCGTCGGCACCAACCTCGTATCGGGCATCAGCACGCTGGCGGTGACGGCGAGGACGGTTGCCCAAAATACGGCCAGCACAGGTGAAAACCCGAGCAGCATAAAGGCGACGATGGAGACCAGCGAGCCGAAGTGGAACCAATACCTGCTGGTCAGCGACCAGAGCTGGCCCTTGGGCACCAATAGTTCTCCCGCGCCGCCCTGCCGGCGCGCGTCCACTTCGACCATCACCAGAATCGCGAAGTAGTAGAGGATGGTCGGGACGATCGCCATGGCGATCACGTCCAGGTACGAAATTTTGAGGAACTCGGCGATTAGGAAAGCGGCCGCGCCGAGCACAGGCGGAGAGATGATGGCACCCAGGCCGCCGGCCGCAAGCAGCCCACCGGCGGCGTTCTTTTCGTAGCCCGCCTTCTCGAGAAGCGGATAGGCGACGGTGCCGATGGTCACGGTGGTGGCTACGCCCGAACCTGACGGGCCGCCGAGAAGGAACGAGGAGAGCACGACGGCGCGGCCGGCCGCGTTGCGCTTGCCCCCCATCGCCGCGAACGAGAAATCGATGAAGAAGCGGCCGGCTCCCGAGTGCTGCAGGACGGCGCCGAAAATCGTGAAGAGGATGATGAGGCTCGAGGCCACGTCCACGGTGGTGCCGAAGATGCCCTCCAGCGTCATGTAGAGGTGGGCGACCATGTCCTCCGGGTAGTAGCCACGGTGAGTCCAGGGCGCCGGAAGGTGATTGCCAAACAGCGCGTAAAGGATGAAGGCAATGGCAACGCACGGCATGATAGGACCAGTGGCACGCCTCGTTCCTTCCAGAAGCAGGACAATGAAAACCGCACCGACGAGATAGTCGGTGGTCGTCGGCATGGTGGCACGGTCGCCGAAGTAGGCGCCCTGGGACAGCACATAAAGGATCGTGCCGGCGCTCGTCGCGGCGAGAAGGTAATCCCACCAGCGGATGCGGTGGCGAAACCGTCTCGCCATGGGAAAGAGGAGGAAGCAGAGGAACAGCACCATGCCGACATGGGCCGGTCGGAGAACGTGGGCCGGTACGATCTCGTAGGCTGCGTAAAGGTGGAAGAACGACACAAGCACGGCGATCGCGGCGATGGCGGTTCCGATCCCGCCACCAAGGCGGTTGAAGGCGCCTTCTTCTTCCTCGATCAGGTGCTCGATCTTTTCGCGCGCGTCCAGAGCAGGCGGCCCGACCGACCCGGATGACGGCGTAACTCTCCCGCTTCTCGGCTCGACGCTTTCCACGCGCATTCCCTCCCGCCCGTTTCAGTGCGGGCTCGGCTGTTTTGGCGGCATGCTACACAAGGTCTTCATCGCCCGTCACCCGCGGAATACTGAAGGGGCACGATAAAGTCAGGCTCGAAAAGCGAAAAAACTGCCGGAGCCGAAGGGTCCGGCAGTCCGTTCGTGTCGCCGTCAACCGACGGATTGGGTCAGTTGACCTTGATGCCCTTCTCCTTGAAGTATTTCAGCGCGCCCGGGTGCCAGGGGATGCCGGCACGGTTCGAGGTCTGCCACTCAGGCTTGATGTTGAGGGCTTCCTTGTGCACGAGAGCCAATTCCTCGCGCTTTTCCAGCATCACCTTGGTGAGTTTGTAGGCGAGGTCCTCGGGCATTGAGGCGTTGACCGCCATAATGTTCCAAACGGTGTTGTTCTTGGCGTCCCTCTCCATACCCTTGTAGGTCTCCTTCGGAATGGTGGCCTCGGCATAGAGCGGCCCGTACTTCGCATTCATCTTCGAGGTGAAGTGCGCGATGTCCAGAATCTTAATCTTGGTGTTGGGCGTGGAGGCTAGGTCGGTGACGGCCGCGGTGGGCAGCCCGCCGACCCAGAAAAACGCGTCGATCTTCTTGTCTTTCAGAGCATTCACGCTCTCAGCAACGCCGAGCCGATCCTTTACGATATCCTTCTCATGGTTGAGGCCCGCTGCCTCGAGCACGCGCACGGCATAGACCTCGGTGGCGCTGCCGGGCGAGCCGGTGGACACGCGCTTGCCCTTCATGTCCTCGACCTTACCGATGCCGGTGCCCTCCACCGTCACCACATGCATGTGGTTGGGATACATGACCACCAAGGCGGTGATCGGCAGCTTGGTGGGGAACTTATCCTTGCCGTTGATGGCATCCCAGGCCGCGTCGACCTGGCTGAAGGCGATGTCGGCCTTGCCGGAGGCGATAAGCTGCAGATTGGCCACCGAACCACCGGTCACCTGGGCGGTAGCCGTCACGCCGGGGATCTCCTTGCCGAGAATGTTGGCAAACCCGCCGCCAAGGGGATAGTAGACGCCGCCGGTGCCGCCAGTGGCGATCGAAAGCTGTTGCGACTGAGCCAGCACCGGGCTCCCGCTCAGCGCCAGGCTCGCGCCAAGGGCCAAAACAGCGAAAATGCGCATTGGATTTCCTCTCCCTAGTGTTCTTTGTTCGTGCCGATCGGCTCGGCTGGCGCCTGCGGCTTTCCAGCGCGAGGCAGTCTAGCGTACTGAGGCTTCGAGGCAAGGCGGAAGGCTTGCACGGAACGCCGCTCATGCGACACTGCCGTATCCTTCGGACCTTTGAAAGACCTCTACTGTGAGCAGCGAGCCCCGTTACCCGACGTCGCGCGGCTACTTCGGCATCGGCGCCGAGCGCATCTCGAAGTCGCTCAATCTCGGCAACCTGATGCGCACGGCGCACGGCTTTGGTGCCAGCTTCACGTTCACCATCGGCGCCACCTACCAGGCGCTGGAGGCGCGCGCCGACACGTCCAAGGGTCAGGCGCACCTGCCGCACTATAATTGGTCCGCGGTCAGCGAAATGGCGCTGCCCGAGGGCTGCCGGCTCGTCGGTGTCGAACTCTTGGAAGACGCCATCGCTTTGCCGAGTTTCCGGCATCCGCTGCGCGCCGCTTATGTGCTGGGGCCGGAACGTGGCGTGCTGTCGCGAGAGGTCCTCGAACGTTGTCACCACGTAGTGCGGATCCCGACGCGGTTCTGCATCAACGTGGCGGTGGCCGGTGCGATCGTGATGTACGACCGCGTCATCTCGCTGGCGCCGTTCGCGGAGCGTCCGGTGGCGGAGGGGGGTCCCACTCCAACGCGGAAGACGCACGTGTACGGAGCACCCGTGGTGCGCCGCAAAGGATGACAGCCGCGCGGCCAACCTCCTATATTGTTCCCGTCCAGAGGTGAAGGGTGAGGTGATTCGCGCCGAGCCAACCATCCATGTGAGGGACCCATGCGCGGTTTGGCAAGAAGTGCCGCTCTGGCGGCAATCACATTGTCGGTCCTTGCGCCGGCGGGGGCCGATGCGCAAGCGGTCAAGCTGATCGGAACGTTCAACGACTGGCGGGTTTACGCGCACGAAAGCGGCGCGTCGCGCATATGCTTCGCCGCATCGCAGCCCAATGCCACAGAGCCCGCCGGCGCGCGCCGGGATTCGATCTACTTCTACGTCTCGTCCTGGCCGAAGGAGGGGGTCAAATCAGAAGTCAGCGTGAAAATCGGCTATCCGTTGCGCAAGGGTTCGTCGGTTACGGTGACGATAGGCTCGACAGCCTTCAACCTATTCACCGACGACGACAAAGCGTTCGTGGCCGACCCTAATGCTGAGCTGAAGCTGATCGAGGCCATGAAGAAGGGCGACGTGATGATCGTGCGGGGCACCTCGCAGCGTGGCACGCAAACGACCGACACCTATTCGCTGCTCGGCGTAACCAAAGCGCTGGAAGCGGTGACGGCGGGATGCACGTGAAGCGCTGACGGATGATCAGGCCGCGGTCGATATTCGTAGTGCTCAAGATCGGCGAAAAGGCAACACGCTTCTGACAAGATTTCGATCCACTCACCGGCCGGGGGCCAGTCCGTGAGTGCCTGTGATGCGTATTGCACTTGCCCTGCGCGCACTGACCAGTGGCCGCAATGCTTTGCGTGGTGTCGACCGTTTTAGACTTCACATCGCTGTGCCGAGTGTGGTCGCGATCTTGGCGGTTGCCGGATGCGCCTCAGAATACGCCAAGTCCAGCCACGTCGTTGCTTCGAACAGGCCGAGTTCGGCTGCACAAGCGGAGCGGAAGTCCGGCTGGCGCATTCCGCTGCCGAAGCAGGCGCTACTCGCGCCAGAGCCGGAACCCGGCTGCGGCTCGACGGCTGCGAGCCTCGGCGCCGACAAGAGGCCGCTCGCATATCGGGGAAACGGCACTGTCCAGCGTGTCAGCGTCGGCGGACGAGATTCAACAGAGGGCATGGGGCTTAGCGACGTGGCACCACCGGCTTCCGCGCAACCGAAAGGAAGGGATCCCGTCCTCGCCCAAGTCGGACCGGACGACAATCTCGTGCTGCTCACCCGGCTTGCCCTCGAAGCCGAATGCTACCGTCGGGCGGAAGCGGCCGTGCGCAAGCGGCTGCACGAGTTGCAGGCGGCGGTGGCGGAGACCATTAAGGCGGTGAACGGACGGGACGATGCCAACGCCAAGACCGCCGCTCCCGAAGCGCGCTGAGACCGGCAGCCCCGCCGGTGCCGGTTAGCGGTAGATGCGGCTGATCTTGGAGCCCTCGAGCGTCAAGTTGTACATCAGGCCCGTTTCGCCCAGGATGAAACCAATGACCGGGCTGTTGATCTTGTTGGTGTCGATCGAACCGCTGGCGCCGACGGTGACCAAGGTGACGCCGGCATCGACGCCGATCTTCCAACCGTCGGTGCGATTGAATCTCGCCAGCGCTCCTTCGGTCATGAACATGATGATGACCGAGCGGGACTGGGCACCCAACTGGAAGCCGATCGAGGCCGACACTGTGTTGTAGTAGCTGGCGGTGCGTCCGCGAATGCGCAGCGCTCCCTCGCCGTACTCGCCGCCTACCCCGAAGCCGGCCTTGATCACCGATGGGAAGACCAGGATGCCGGCGGCCCGCTGGGCGAGGTCGTAGGCGCCGCCCACCTCCCGGTAAAAGCGGTTGAGGGTAGCGTCGACGCCGGCCTCGATATCCTGGGCAGACGCCGCCTTGCTCTGCGGCGCAGCGGCCATCGCAGCGAGAAGCGCCACTGCCAGCGACAGTATTGTCCTTCTCGATGCGATCCGGTGCATGGCGTTCATCGACCAATCTCCTGGTGGGGGCCCGAATCGTGGGCCATGGCACAACAATGACCACATCCAACATGAACGCAACCTGAGACACAAACCGTCGCGGGGGCGCCTTGGCGGTCGGCTTCATCGCGAGATCGCTCCCCCGACGGGCGGCCAGCCCAGTAGCAGGCCTGATCGCTGTTCTCCAGGGAACAGCGCCACACCGCGAGATGGCGGCAATTGCATCCCCGACCTGACCCGGCACGTAGTGGACCGCGGGTCTAGTTCCTGACCGGGATCAGCCCCGGTATCGTTCACGATCAGGAGCGCATGCGGCTGGCGCTGGCTGCCCATGCAAGCAACAAGGAGACGCCGAAATGGCAACCATCGCGACCGATACCGATCCGAGCGAGGCCAAGACTGCGGTTGAAATCGCGCGCAAGTTGGGTCCGATTCTGGCCGAGCGCGCCGACAAAACGACCGACGAGGACGCTTACGTTGCCGACAACATTGCGCTGCTCAAGTCGTCCGGGCTTGTCGAAGCCGGCGTGCCGCGCGAATTGGGCGGCGGCGGGGCGGAGGTCGATGATCTGGCCCACATGCTGCGCGTCCTCGCCTACCATTGCGGCTCGACTGGCCTCGCGTTTTCCATGCACACGCACCAGGTCGCGGTGCCGGCCTGGCGCTGGAAGCATCAAAAGGCAACGGCCGTCGAGCCACTGCTCAAGCGCATTGCCAGGGAGCGAATCCTGCTCCTGTCCAGCGGAGGCTCGGACTGGATCGCAGGCTCCGGAAAGGCCGAGAAGGTCGACGGCGGATACCGCATCAGCGCGCGCAAGGCCTTCACGTCCGGCGCACCAACCGGCGATTTGCTCATGACCGGCGCCGTCTTAGATACCGATGAAGGGCCGATGGTGCTGCACTTCGCCATCCCCATGAGTTCACCACACGTGAAGGTGCTCGACACCTGGCGCACGCTCGGCATGCGCGGCACGGGCTCGCACGACGTGCTGATCGAAGGTCATATCGTGCCGGAGGCGGCGGTGGCGGTGAAGCGCAAGGCCGGCGAGTGGCATCCGATCTTTCAGATCATCGCCACCATCGCATTTCCGCTAATCTATGCCGTCTATCTCGGCGTGGCGGAGAGTGCGCGCGACATCGCCATCTCTATTGCTAAGCGCAGGTCGGCGAGCCGCCACGCCATGGAACTTGCCGGGCGCATGGAGACCGAGCTCGCTGGTGCGCGGTTCGCGCACGAAGCCATGCTGGCTGCCGCCCGACTAAATGCGCCGTCCGCCGAAAGCATCAACCAGGTCATGGTCGGCAAGCAGCTCGTGACGAGGCATGCCATTGCGGCGGTCGAGTACGCCATGGAGCTCGCCGGAGGCGCAGGCTTCTACCGCTCCGCCGGGCTCGAGCGCCGGTTCCGCGACATTCAGGCCGCGCGCTACCATCCCCTGCAGCAAGGCCCGCAGGCCGAATACGCCGGTGCGATGGCGCTGGGGCTGCCCGTGGAGCGGATTTACTAGGCGCCGAAGGCGTCCGCTCAGGACGCCTTCTTGCGGTTGGCTTCGAGGCGTGAATCGACCAGCGCCACTTGGGCGTCGATCGCTGGGTGGCTCAGACCCTTCTGCTTGGCGAGGAGCTGCACAAGCTTGTCGGCGCGCTCAATGTACGGGGCACCGTTCTGCAGTGCGCGGGCGGCGGAAGCTGGCCGTGTCAGGCTTTCCGCAGCGGCCGCATATTTCTCGAACGGCACCAAATCTTCGGGTTTGGCACCGAGCTTCACGACGAGTTCGTTGACGAAGTTGTAGACCGAGCGCGAGGTCTCGATGTCGCTGTGCACGGCCTCCTGCGCGGTGCGCATGCCGTCCTTGGTGATGCAGCGATAGTTGCCGGCAAGCAGCATCGCCCACTTAGCGAGTGGCACGAAAATGGAGTCGTGCACCTTGAGCTTGACGGGGAGTTCAATCTTGCCGTCGCCCACATCAAAGCGGACGGCCTCGATCTCTTCCTGCAATTGACGCAAGATGGCGGTGTGCTCCTCGGAATTGAAGCGCGCCACTTTGAAGTTGGTCGGTAGCGTCACCTGCAGCACGTTGACCTTCTCTTCCGGCGGACGGATGGCCTGTGGGTCGGGACTGCAGAGCGTAAGCAGGGCGGGGTCGAAATTGTCCCACACGCTCGGATCCGTATAGGCCGGTTTGAGCTTGTCGGCGTCAAGGCCGGGAATGCGCCTCATATAGGGCAGGGGCGGCATGTTCATGATCGACATGCACGGCACCCGCGACCTCGCCACGGCATCGAGCAGTTCGCGCACGCCGGGCGAGCGGTACTGAGGCTCCTGCATGGCAAGGCCGACGAGCTGATATTTCCTCGGGTCCACGCCCGCGGTGCCGCCGGCCGTCACCTTACCCGGCAGTTTCCGCGAATCGAGTACGACCGGGTCCTTGCGGCCACGTACCGGCAAGCGCACACGGAAGCCCTCCGCGTTGATGAGATCGGCCTCGGCGGGCAGGCAGACCAAATGAACCCGATGGCCTCCGAACAGGATCTTGGAGGCGAGCAGCGAGCCGTAGGAAGCGCCCATGATGAGGATGTCATATTGCTTGCCCATGGCGGCGTTCTCCCGGTGTCTGGCGATGATTCTGAGGCGCCATCGAGCGGTGGCCCGTAGCCGCCGCGCGTTTGGTGCAATGCTAGTCAGTCAGGCTCGATTGCGCAAACGGATCATTGCGCGGTGGTCGGAGTACGAGATCATCTTCTGCGCAAGGTCACATAGAGAGCGCCGTCACCGCCGTGACGAGTATGGGCGGTGGTGAAGCCAATAACCGTCGCGGAAAGCTCGGGTTCGGCGAGCCAGCGCGGAACGTTCCTGCGCAGCACGCCGCGGTCGTTGGGCGCTGGCATACCCCTCGAGGGCTCGGACTCCCGTTGCGAGCCGCCCTTGCCGGTCACCACGAGCACGGTCCGGTGACCTTGGGAGCGGCAACGCGCAAGAAAGCGGCGAAGCGCGGCATGAGCCTCTGCCTGGCGCAGGCCATGCAGATCGATAGTGGCATCGATCTTGATGCGGCCGGCCGCGATCCTGCGTGCGTCGCGGCGATCGATGGGTGCTGGAGCAGGCGCTACTCGTTCCGCTCGTGGCCGCGAGAGAGGCAGCTCCGGCCGCGCTGGGTGCTTTCCGACAGTGAGCCGGCGCTCAAGCGCCTGTTCCTGGCGATCTTTCGCCGGAGGCACGCGAGGGGTGCCGCGAACGGGCTTTACGTCCTTCGTCACATGACGCCAGAGCGCTTCCTCATCGGCCGCGAGGCTCGAGGCGCGCGGTGTATTGGGGTGATTTCGCGTGCTCACGGCGTGGCTGCCCCCGTCCCTGGGTCACGCGGCAGAAGAGCAAAGAAGTTGCCGGGATGCCTGGTGATGCCGGCGAGCCTGCCGGCTGCTGCGCCGGAGCCAAAATAGATATCGCCGCGCTCGGGGCCCTTAATGGCCGAGCCGACATCCTGGGCAATCATCAGGCGCGCAAACGGACCGCCGCTTTCGGCGTGCGTGAGTGTCGGCGAGCTGACAAAGATGGGGGAGCCCAGCACATGGACGCTGGCGTCTACCGCAAGGCTGCGGCCGGGCGTAAGTGGAACGCCAAGCGCTCCCTTGGGTGCGCCGGCATTCTTGTCGAGTTCGCGGAAGAAGACGAACGACGCGTTCTGCCACATCACCCGCCGGCCGCGCTCGGGCTCCGCGCGTAGCCATTTGGCGAGGCTGGCGAGAGAGATCTTGTCGGCGTCGAGCAGACCCTGGTCGATCAGATAGCGGCCGATGGATGTATACGGATGACCGTTTTTGCCGTCATACCCGATGCGGATGCTGGTGCCGTCTGTAAGCTTGATGCGGCCCGAGCCCTGCACATGCATGAAGAAGGCATCGACCGGGTCGGCCAGATAGACAAGTTCAAGGCCCATGCCGCTCAGGGCACCCTGCTCGATGTCGGCGCGAGTAGGATAGGGTTCGAGCCGGTCGCCAACGCGGCGCAGGTGCGTGAGCCGGCCTGCGGCCGCGCCCCGCATGGTCTCGTCGATCACGTCCACCAGGTCCGGGGGCCGGCGGTAGACGGGTGTCTTGAAGCGCTCGGTCGGAACGCGCGAGCCTTCGAGCACAGGCTCGTAGTAGCCGGTTAGGAGGCCCTGGGTCTGGCCGTGGCGAACGCGGTGGGGTTCGAAGAAGTGCTCGAAGAAGGACCGTGCCTCGACAGGCACAAGCTTGCGCGTCGGAAGGGCCGCGGCTTCGCTGCAGGCAAGCAGCAGGCCGGGAGCCGGCACCGCCCGGCCTGCGGGAGCTCCCCGTTCGGCCAGCGCCTTTACCCGCTCGCACGACTTGAGGAAGGTCTTCAGCGCCGCCACATGGTCGTCGCGGGACCACCCCGGGAGCTCGTCGAACCTTACGGGGGTGAATTCCACCTTGCGCGCGCTGTCTTTCGGTTGAGCCGTAGGTGCGCCGGTTGGCATCAGGATCATCGCCGCAGCAAGCAGCCAGGGTGCCGTCGCCACGCGGACCTCTCCCGTGTCTCAGTACATGACGGGGGTTCTAGTTCGCAGACTGGGTAGCGACAAGGCGCCAGTTGGGATTGCGCGAGGCGACTTCGCGGGCGAAGCTCCAAATGTCGGTAACCTCCTTGATCCGCTGCGGATCGCCGTGGATGACTTCTCCTGAGCGGTCGCGCGTGGCGGAGATAAGCTGGCTCACGAACTTGACCGTGATCTGGGCAATGCCGTTCTTGAGCTCGGCCTCGACGATGTCGGCCCGATTGATGCCGACGAAGCTCTGGTCGATCTGCTCGCCACGCTTCTCCCGCTCGGCAATGGCGGCGGTAAAGCCGTCGAAGACTTCGCGGCTCAGCAGGTCCTTCAGAATCTTGCGGTTGCCTTCGGCGAAGGCGGTCACGATCATCTCGTAAGCCTGCTTCGCACCGGAGAGGAAATGCTCCGGGTCGAAAGAGGGTTCGGCGCGCAGAATGGCAAGCAGGCCGCGCTCCACGGCGGGATCCGAGGCATAGGTCTTCAGTCGAGCCTCAACCTCGGAGATCGTGGCTTGGTCCGTACGGGCCGGGCCTGCCTCTTCAACGTCGCGCCGCGGCAGGGTCACAACTTTGTCCCGGCCGGCCGCTTGCTCGCGCGCCTGCTGGGCCCTTATCCGTTGCTCGATCCTCGCCTCGTCGTCGCCAGTGCGCCTACCCAGCACGCTGCGCAACTTCCAAATCGCGACCACGGCTACGATCAGCGAGATCAGCGTGACCAGATCGATCCTACCGTCCATCGAGGGTGCTTTCTCGCCAATGACCGAGCCGAGATAGTAATGTATGATCGCCGCACGGTGGAGACTAGGCCTCTGCCCAAGCGATCGACATGGATGCGATGGCCGTCGCTTGCTTGCGGGCGCAGCGACAATCTAAGGCTTTAGCCAGCGCTCGCCAACCACCAAGACCTTCCCGGCCGGAAGCCGGTCGAATTCCCCGCCCCATTGGGCGTGTGCCAGGGCTCAAGACGGCCATATGCGCGTTGCCTTGCTGCTGCTGTTCATCGCCGTCCCGCTGCTCGAGCTGGTGGTGCTCATCAAGGTCGGCCAGCTGATCGGTCTGTGGCCGACCGTTCTTATCGTCGTTGTCACCGCAATCGCGGGGACGGCGATCCTGCACCGGCAGGGGCTCGCTGCCCTCAGCCGTGCCTTCGCCTCCGTCGAGCACGGGGAACTGCCGATAGAGCCGGTGACCGATGGTGTCATGCTGCTTCTCGCTGGTGCGCTCCTGCTGACCCCGGGACTGATCACCGACGCCGCCGGACTGCTCCTTCTGGTGCCGATGTTCCGACGCCGCATGGCGTCCTGGGTGTTCGACCGCCTGATCCAGCGGGGGCGCTCGTTTCTAAGGCGGCAGCGCAACCAGCTCGATGAACACGAGGACGACGGGGTCGTCATCGAGGGCGAGTTCGAGCGCATCGAAGATGCGCCGCCAAAGGCCAAACCCAGAGATCGACGGGGGTGAGCGGGCCAGCGGCGGTGTGCCGCAATCGCATTTGCAGGCCGTTCGGCTGCATGTTAGCCAACGTACGGCGGCCGATCGGCGGCGAGCACCAACCTGGAGCGGCGGAGACGGGTCTCGATGGCTGACAATCTTCCCAACAAGCCGCCCGACGGCTCCAACGGACCCAAGCAGCCGCCGATGCAGGCCCGCATCGTTGCCCAGTACGTGAAGGACCTTTCCTTCGAGAACCCCAACGTCGAGCGCCTGCTCAGCGGTCCCGGCGAGGACCCCAATCTGAAGATCGAGGTCAACGTCAACGCCAAGACGGTGAAGGAGAGCCTGTTTGAGAGCGCCATCGACTTCAAGGCGCAGGCCGTCAACAAAGCGGGCGTAATCTATGATCTGGAGGTTGTTTACGCCGGCTTGTTCAAGATCGAAAACATGCCGAAACAGGCACTCGAACCGTTCCTGCTGATCAATGGGCCGACCTTGCTGTTCCCGTTTCTGCGCCGGCTCATCGCCGACCTCACGCGCGAGGGAGGCTTTCCTCCCCTAATGCTCGATCCCATCGACTTTGCCGGTCTTTATGTGCGGCGCCAGCAACAGGGCAAGGCGAGCAACGACAACCCCCAGGCCTGAGGCCTGCCGTCAGGCCGCGGCATCGCCGGCGCCGGCGCCTTCCTCATAGCGCAGCCAAATGGCTCTCGACCCAAGCTCGGCCACGAAGGCGCGATGGGCGGCCTCTTGCTCAGCGGTAAGCCGCGGCGGTAAAGGTCTTGAGCGGACAACGGCCCCCGGGCGGACGAGTTCTCGATCCTCGGCCAGAGGCGATAGCCCGGTCAGCTCAAGGGCCGCCTGCCGCTCGCCAAGCAGCTCGATGTAGACCTCGGCCAGCAGGGCCGCGTCGGTCAGTGCGCCGTGCTTAGTGCGCTTGGAGCTGTCGATGCCGTAGCGCTTACACAGGGCATCCAGCGAGTTGGGACCGGCCGGGTGCTTGCGGCGGGCAAGGGCCAGCGTGTCGATAACGCGTTCGGCGGGGATCGGGGGGCGTCCGGCGCGTTCCAGTTCAAGGTTGAGAAAGGCAATGTCGAAGGCCGCGTTGTGAATGACCAGCGGCGCTCCGTCGATGAACGCCAGCACCTCGTCGACGACGGCACGGAACGGCGGCTTGTCCTTGAGGAAGTCGGCGGAGATACCGTGCACCGCCTCGGCGTCGGGGTGAATGGCGCGGCCTTCCGGCTCGCAGTAGTGGTGCAGCGTACGTCCGCTCGGAAAGCGGTTGACGAGCTCGATACAGCCAAGCTCGATCAGTCGGTCACCGCCCTTTGCATCGAGACCAGTGGTCTCGGTATCCAGAACGATCTCTCGCAGCGTCAACTGTCGCGTCGGTCCCTCTGCCTCGTCCGGCGCCTTAGGCCCAGCAGCGTGCAAAGGCTGAGCCTTGCCGGTGTTTGAGCATTTCGATGATTCGGTCGGTCTGCGCCAGTGTCTCGGAGATGGTCCCCCCGGTGTCGATGACGAAATCCGCCCGGGTGCGCTTCTCGGCATCGGGGAGCTGGCGCGAGAGCAGAGCGTCGAGCTTTTCCACCGTCATGCCAGGACGGGCTAGCATGCGGTCTCGTTGCATGGCAGCAGGCGCGCTTACCACGATGGTAACATCGACGCGGGCGTCACCGCCGGTCTCGAAGAGCAGCGGGATCTCGAGCACGGCCATGGCCGCCCCTTGCGCGAAGCACCGGTGAAGAAAGCTGCGCTCGGCTGCCTCCACCAGTGGGTGGACGATCGCCTCCAGGCGCCTCAGGCTGTCCGGGCTGCGAAGCAGGGCAGCGGACAGCTTCTGCCGATCAACGCGGCCGTCGCGCGTTGTGCCAGGAAAGGCCTTCTCGATCTTCGGCACCGCGCTTCCCTCGTAGAGCCGGTGAACCTCAGCATCCGCATCGAATACGGGAATGCCGCGGGCGCGCACATGCGCCGCGACTGTCGACTTGCCCATCCCGGCGGAGCCCGTCAGTCCGATCACCAGCATCGGTCCTCTCAGCGCCCGTCCAAATTCAATCGGTCAGGAAGCCCCGCGATCTGAGCTCGGCAAGCAGCGGCAGCAACGGTAGGCCAAGGATCCCGAAGTAATCCCCTTCGATGCGCTCGAAGAGCCGGATTCCGAGTGCCTCGATCTCGTAGCCGCCCGGAGAATTGCAGACGCGGGCGCCCAGCCGCGCCAGGTACTCCTCAAGGAAGGCCTCGGAGAACGGGCGCACGGTCAGCGAGGCCGTTTCACAATGGCTCCAAACGATGTCGCCGGCGGCAGCAAGGGCAACCGTGGTGTGCAGGTGATGCGTTCGCCCGCGCAGCTCCATCAGCATGGCACGCGCTTCGCCCGCCTCGCGCGGCTTGGGCAGTATCTTGCCGGCGAGGTTCAGCACTTGGTCCGCACCAATGACGAGCGTCCGCCTGTGGTCACAGCTCACCTGCCGTGCCTTGGCGAAGGCGAGCTCCGATGCAACGCGCGCGGGCCTCGCCGTGTCCGGTTCAAGGAGCAGCTTTTGGCGGAGAGCCGGCTCGTCGATGTGCGAGGGCTCGACGCGGAACGCCAGCCCGGCCGCTTCCAGCAGCGCTCGGCGTGCCGAGCTCGCGGAAGCGAGGATCAGCTCGGCATGGGTTGCTTCAGCCATCGCCAACCTTTCCCACGCCCTCGCCCCGAGCTTCGCGGTCGTGGTAGAATTTCAGAATGGTGGCGGCGGTTTCCTCGACCGACCGGCGCGTCACGTCTATGACCGGCCATCCGTGGCGGGCACAGACCCGGCGCGAGTGCGCCACTTCCTCGGCAATCACGTTGCGATCCACGTACTCCTCGAGCGGGCGGTCGGAGAGCAGTCGCACCCGATTGCGGCGGATCTCAGCGATTCGCTCGGGCGAGGCCACGAGGCCGACGATCAGGGCCCGGTGCGGCCCAGTCAGCGCTGCCGGCAGCTCTATCGATGGCACAAGCGGCAGATTGGCGGTCTTGAAGCCCCGCTGGGCGAGATAAATGCTGGTCGGGGTCTTGGAGGTACGCGAGACGCCGAGGATAATGATATCCGCCTCGTTGAGGTCCTCGGGCAAGCGGCCGTCGTCGTGCGCCATGGTGAAGTTCAGGGCGTCGATGCGACGGAAGTAGTCCTGATCAAGCACATGCTGACCTGCGACGACCGGCTTCTGAGGCGCGCCAAGATAACTCTCGAACACTTTCATGATCGGTTGCAGGACATGAAGGCAGGGAATCTGCAGCTCCTTGCATCGGCGCTCGAGCTCGCTCGTCAACTCCTTGTTTACAATTGTGTAGAGCACGATACCCGGGGCGGAAGCGATCTCCTGCAGCACACGCTCTATCTGCCGGCGGGTGCGCACAAGCGGGTACACATGCTCAATCGGTCGCACGTCGGCGTACTGAACGGCGGCGGCCTTGGCAATCGTGGTCAGCGTCTCACCGGTGGCGTCCGATATGAGGTGCAGATGAAAGTAGCTCGGAAGGGTGTGAGGCATTTGTGGAGAACGTGCAGTGTTGTCCCGACCAATCGATCTTCCGGGGCGGTGGAGACCCGGCCCGGGCCGGGCATCCACAGCGGCTTCCCCAGGATCACCTGCGTGGGAGAATGAAGGTGCGCCAAACGCGAGCCTTTGTCGATTGGCGTGCAGTGCACGGAAACATCCCAGGGTCATCCACAGCGAGGCCGGACCGATGTGGTCGATGCTGCTTGCCACAAGGCGTTGACGTCAGGGCGATAACGGCGGCTCTTGTGGTGATGGGGCGAGGCATATACCAGGGCTAGGCAGGGTGCCGTAACAGGTCGAGGAATTTGTGGGAGACGCAGGGACGCGGTGGGAATTGCCACAACTCACGGATTAAGAGTCAAAACAGAAACCGGGAAGGTTGTGAAATCTAGAAATGAAGGACAGAACGGGAGGCGATGGAGGCTTGGGTGCCGGTTCGGGACCGCCGACGGACAAATGCCGGCTCCTCGTTCCGTTCACCGGACGGGTGCTGTGGCCGCCGCCGATCTGGCTGATGCGGCAGGCCGGCCGCTATCTGCCGGAGTACCGGGAGGTCAGGGCAAGGGCCGGCAGCTTCCTTGATCTCTGCTATTCGCCTGAGCTCGCTGCGGAGGTAACACTGCAGCCGGTACGGCGGTTCGGCTTCGATGCCGCGATCCTGTTTTCCGATATCCTGGTTGTTGCCCATGCGCTTGGGCAACGGGTCGAGTTTCGTGACGGCGAGGGGCCGCGGCTTGAGCCGATTAGGTCAGCGCGGGAGCTTCGCCGGCTCGATCCGCAGGGGGTCGGGCAGCGGTTTGGACCGGTGTTCGAGGCGGTTGGCAGGGTTCGGGAGCGGCTGCCGTCCGGGGTCGGTCTTATCGGTTTCTGCGGGGGGCCGTGGACTGTTGCGAGCTACATGGTGGCTGGGCAGGGCAGTTCCGATCAGGCCGACGCGCGCCTGTGGGCGTATCGGGACCCAGCGGGCTTTCAGAGCCTGATCGACCTGCTTACTGAGACATCGATCGGATATTTGTCTGGGCAAGTCGCGGCAGGCGCCGGTGTGGTGCAGATCTTCGACAGCTGGGCGGGGAGCCTGCCGCAAAGCGAGTTCGAGAGGTGGGTCGTGGCGCCCACTGCGCGGCTCATGGCAGGACTCAAGGCGCGCCATCCGATGGTGCCGGTGATCGGTTTTCCGCGGGGCGCAAGCGTGTATGGACACCGCTACGTCAGCGCCACCGGCGTTGACGGCATCGGCTGCGACACGGCAACGCCAATTGCAGTACTGCGCAGGCTCCTCGGCGATCGCCCGACCGTCATCCAGGGTAATCTCGATCCGGTGGCGCTGGTCGCCGGAGGGCGTGCCCTGCGCGACGGTGTCGAAGGTGTTCTGGAAGAGGCCAGGGGGTTGCCGTTCATCTTCAATTTGGGCCACGGCATCTTGCCCCAAACACCTCCTGAGCACGTCGCTGAGCTCGTTGCTTTGGTTCGGCGGGCAGAGCCGTGATGATGGTGCTCTGGATCAAGGCGCTGCACGTCATCGCGGTGATTTCGTGGATGGCCGGGCTCCTCTACCTGCCGCGGCTGATGGTCTATCACGCCGACTCCGAGCCAGGCTCGGCTCAGTCCGAGACATTCAAAGTGATGGAGCGCCGGCTGCTGCGCGTGATCATGAACCCGGCCATGGTGGTGGTATGGGTCAGCGGAGCGCTGCTCGCGTGGTCGCTCGGCGTCTATGTGGAATACTGGTTCTGGGCCAAGTTTGCTCTGGTCGGCGGCCTGACCTGGTTCCACCACGAGCTGGCCCGTTGGCGGAAGGCAATGGCGCAGGATAGGCGCGACAAGAGCGCGGCGTTCTTCCGCAAGGTCAACGAGATACCGACCCTGATCATGGTCGGTATCGTGGTTTTGGTGGTGGTCAAGCCGTTTTGACGGGCTTCGATCCGGGCTTTCGCGCAGGGGAAGGATTTGCTATATTTTGAATCGCGCAAAGGGATGCCGGCAACGGAGACGTTTGCCGGGCTTCACCGCTTTTCAGTGCGGTGAGGTACAAAAGGGCGTCCCGCGCACCAAACTCCCCCCTTTCGGCCGGCTCGGCAACCCACGTCTCGCCCGCCTCATTTGTCCTGCCAGGCCTTGGAGCACCTCGATGACCGAGATGACGCTGCAAGAACTCAAGACCAAGTCGCCAACAGAATTACTGGCTTTTGCCGAAGAGCACGGCGTCGAGAACGCCAGTACGATGAGAAAACAAGAATTGATGTTTGCTGTGCTCAAGCAACTTGCATCGAAAGACATACAGATTACCGGAAGCGGTGTTGTGGAAGTCCTGCAGGATGGATTCGGATTCTTGCGATCGCCGGATGCAAACTACTTGGCCGGGCCGGACGACATCTATGTTTCACCGTCCCAGATCAGACGGTTCGCGTTGCGCACCGGCGATACTGTCGAGGGTCAGATCCGCAGTCCGAAGGAAGGCGAGCGCTACTTCGCGCTGCTCAAGGTCAACAAGATCAACTTCGAGGACCCCGAGAAGGTCCGCCACAAGGTCCACTTCGATAACCTGACGCCGCTCTATCCCACAAAGTGGCTGAAGATGGAGATCGAGGACCCGACCATCAAAGATCTCTCGGCACGGGTCATCGATATCGTGGCGCCGCTCGGCAAAGGCCAGCGCGCGCTGATCGTGGCGCAACCGCGCACCGGCAAAACCGTGCTGTTGCAGAACATTGCCCATTCGATCACCGCGAACCACCCCGAGTGCTATCTGATCGTGCTGCTGATCGATGAGCGGCCCGAGGAGGTCACCGACATGCAGCGTTCGGTCAAGGGCGAGGTGATCTCTTCGACGTTCGATGAGCCGCCCTCCCGGCACGTCCAGGTCTCGGAGATGGTGATCGAGAAGGCGAAGCGCCTCGTCGAGCACAAACGCGACGTGGTGATCCTGCTGGACTCCATCACCCGGCTTGGACGGGCCTACAACACGGTAGTGCCGTCCTCGGGCAAGGTACTGACCGGCGGCGTCGATTCAAACGCACTGCAGCGGCCCAAGCGATTCTTCGGTGCGGCCCGCAACATCGAGGAGGGCGGTTCGCTCACCATCATCGCCACCGCTTTGATCGACACCGGCTCACGCATGGACGAGGTGATCTTCGAGGAGTTCAAGGGCACCGGCAACAGCGAGATCGTTCTCGACCGCAAGGTGTCCGACAAGCGGGTGTTTCCGGCCATCGACATCGCGAAGTCCGGTACGCGCAAGGAGGAGCTGCTGGTGCCCAAGGAGCAGCTCAGAAAGATGTATGTGCTGAGGCGCATCCTCAATCCAATGGGGACGATGGACGCCATTGAGTTCCTAATCGACCGGCTGCAGAAGACCAAGACCAATGCCGAGTTCTTCCAGTCGATGAGCGCGCCAAACGTGTAGTTGGCAATGCCGCCGGAGCGCTTGCCGGCATGTTCAGTATCGCTAGAGTGGGGACCCGATTCCCCGATTGCGCCGGTGGCCTGGGGGCCAACGTCTGATGAAGCAGGACCTGTCCGAAAGCCGGGCGCGGGCGTTTGCAATCATCAAACAGCGATCATTCCGACGCGGACGAGTGAAGCTCGCCTCCGGCAAGGAGAGCGAGTACTACCTCGACTTGAAACCCACCATGTTCCATCCAGAGGGCGCGGGGCTGCTTGCCCGGCTGGTGCTGCATCGCCTTGAGGGCGTTGATGTCGACCTCATCGGCGGCCTGGAAATGGGTGCGGTACCGCTCATTGCCACGGTGGTCATGTGCAGCGGCGAGGCTGGCCGGCCGCTGCCCGGCTTCTTCGTCCGCAAGAACGTCAAGGATCACGGCACGCGGCGGCTCGTCGAGGCTAACGAGGTTGCCGGCAAGAAGGTCGTCGTTCTGGAGGATGTTACGACGACAGGCGAGTCGGCCATGGCTGCGGTGCGCGCGGCGCGGGACGCTGGCGCTAGCGTGGTGCTCGTGCTGTCGGTCGTGGACCGGCAGGAGGGTGCAACCGAGTTCTTCAGGAAACAGGGCATCTCCTTCTCGCACCTGTTCACGGCAGACGAGTTCCTGAAGGCGTAGGGCCCGGCGGCGTTCATGCCGGCTTGGTGGATGGTGAAGGGCCCGACGATCAAAACCGGCGCATCTTCGAGAGGGCTTCGCGAAGCTCCTCCGGCCCGGTGATCGGCGGGGAGCACTGCGTGCCGCTGCACACGTAGGCCGTCGCCCCGCCGTCGAGCGACCTCTTGCTTGCCAGCACAGGACTGGCCGGCATGGGAGCATCGGGCGGGATGACCAGCTCGACGGCGCCCGGCAACGATAGAGCGCGCACCGCATTGACCAAGCCAGCCGTATCGGCGGCCTCAGGATGTCCGACGATGACCACTTCTTGGGGGACCAGAAGATCGACCGCGCTGGCAAGGAGCCCGGTGTGGGCCACTTGGTTGCGCTGCAGACTTGCCGCAAAGGCCTGCGGGATGGCCTCGGCGCGCTCCTGATAGCGGGTGTCGCCCGTAAGCAGGAACAGCTGAACCAGGTTGGAGAGCATGACGGCGTTGGCGTTGGGCGTAGCGTCGTCGTGAGCCCGCCGCAGGCGGACGATGACGTCGGCATTGTCGTCGGCGGTCATGCTGTATCCGCCGAAGGCGTCATCCCAGTAATGGCGGTTGAGCGTCTCGGTCCAGCTCACGGCGCGCGCAAGATAGTCCGGCTCGTTCGTCGCCTGATAAAGGCGGAGCGCTCCCCAGATCATATTGGCATAATCGCTGGCGCTGGCCGGTGCCTTGGCCTGGTTGGCGCGGAAGGCATGGAGGAGACGGCCCGCCAAGGCCATTCGCGCATGGACGAACGCGAAAGCGTGGGCGGCCAAGCCAACCCAATCGGGCCGGCTGAACGTGCGCCCCGCATTGACGAGGGCGGCAATCATCAGGCCGTTCCAGTCGGCGAGCACCTTGTCGTCCCAGCCCGGACGAACGCGCCGCGAGCGGGCTTCCAGGAGCTTGGTGCGAAGGGTGCCCAGCCGTGCCTCCTCCGTCTCACTCAAAGGTGTGAGGCTGCCCAGGCGGCTCAGGATATTGCGGCCTTCGAAGTTGCCGCTCTCGGTAACGTCGTAGACGCGGCAGAAGAAGGCGCCATCGTCCGGACCAAGAAGGTTCATCACCTCCTCCTTCGACCAGACGTAGAATCTGCCCTCCTCGCCTTCGGAATCGGCGTCAAGGGAGGAAGCGAAACCCCCGCCCTCGGCGATCATTTCGCGCTCGACCCAACTGACGGTCTCAGCGATGCGCAGCTTAAGAAGCGGGTTGGCGGTCTCGCGGTAGACCTCTGTCATCAGGTCGATGAGCAGTGCGTTGTCGTAGAGCATCTTCTCGAAATGCGGGACGAGCCAACGTTCATCGACCGCGTAGCGGGCAAAGCCGCCACCCAAATGATCGTAAATGCCGCCCTGGCAAATGTGGGTGAGAGTGGTCTCGACGGCAGCCCGGGCTGCGGCTTGGCCGTAGCGGATGGCACCACGCCAGAGAAGCCAGAAGAAGCTCCACTGAGGAAACTTCGGGGCACCCTGCAGTCCCCCGTGCAAGGGATCGACGGCGCGGACCAGGCGGGAGGTCAGATCGCGGAGAAGGGCATCGGTGATGTCAACGCGGACACTCGTCTCGCGGTCTTCCCGCAGCAGCGCGGTTAGGGCCTCCGCGTTGTGGCGTACCTTGTCCGGTTCCGCATGATAGATGCGTGAGACCTCGGTGAGGACATGCCTGAAGGAGGGCTTGCCCCATCTGGAGGTTGGCGGAAAGTAGGTGCCGCCCCAAAACGGGCGGGCCTCCGAGTCGAGGAACATGGTGAGCGGCCAGCCGCCGTGCTCTCCAGTGTGGTGGAGGGCGTCCATGTAGATCGCGTCGATGTCCGGGCGCTCCTCGCGGTCAACCTTGATGTTGACGAAGAGATCATTCATCAAACGTGCCGTCTCCTCGTCCTCGAAGCTCTCATGGGCCATCACATGGCACCAATGGCAGGCGGCGTAGCCGACCGAAAGCAGGATCGGCTTGCCGGTACGCCTGGCCTCGGCCAAAGCCTCCGGTCCCCAGGGCCACCAGTGCACCGGATTGTCCTTGTGCTGGAGAAGGTAGGGGCTGGTCTCGCGCCCCAGGCGATTGTGGCCCGCTGCTTCCGACATCCGGCGCTCCGCAGTATTGGTGGCGTGGTTTTCACTAACACGTGGTTCTTCGCGGCCGCGATCACAACCCGAAACTCGCGTTTATGCAGGACACCGATACGATCTGCGCCCTCTCGAGCGCGCCCGGAATATCGGCGGTGGCGGTCGTCCGCATCTCGGGGCCCAACGCGGGGGTGGTGCTTGAGCGCATGTGCGGCGGCCGACCCCGGCCGCGGGTTGCCGCGCTCCGTCGCATCCTAGATGGGACGAGCGGGGAGGAGATTGACAGCGGACTGGTGCTCTGGTTTCCGGGGCCGCGCAGCGAAACCGGAGAGGACCTTGCTGAGCTTCACGTTCATGGCGGCCGGGCGGTGATCGCGGCCGTCCTCAGGTCTCTGCAGGCATCCGGCCTCTGCCGGCTTGCCAAACCCGGGGAGTTCACGCGGCGCGCCTTCGAGAACGGCAAGCTCGATCTGACGGCGGTGGAGGGTCTTGCCGATCTGATTGAAGCGGAGACCGAAGCTCAACGGCGGCAGGCGGTGCGCCAGGCGGGTGGAGCCTTGGCGCGACTCTACGAGGGCTGGCGCGAGGAGGTGATCTCGGCGCTTGCGCTCATCGAGGCGGCGATCGACTTCTCGGACGAAGCGGACGTCGCGGCCGACGCTGTGGTGCAAGCCAGAGGGATTGCCGGCCGGCTCGCCGCGGCGATCGAAGGGCACCTCGATGACGGCCACCGGGGCGAGATCCTGCGGGAGGGATTTCAGGTGGTTATCGCCGGGCGACCCAACGTCGGCAAGTCGAGCCTGCTCAATGCGCTGGTCCGGCGGGAGGCGGCCATCGTGTCAGCGGAGGCGGGAACCACGCGCGACGTCATCGAAGTACGGCTCGATCTGGAGGGCCTACCGATCGTGCTCAGCGACACGGCGGGCCTACGGCCTGTCGCCGGAGAGGTCGAGCGGGAGGGTATCCGCAGGACGATCGCGCGGAGCCGCGAGGCCGATCTCCTGTTGTGGGTAATGGATGCGCTGGCGCCGGAGTGGACCATCCCGGCCGATCTCGCCTTCGGTTCGCGGCCCGTGCTGCGCGTGATGAATAAGGTCGATCTCACTGCGACCGCTGCCCGCCATGGGCCCGAAGGGCAGGCGGCGGTCGCCGTCTCCGCCCTGACGGGCGAAGGGCTGGCCGAGCTGTTGGAGCGGCTCGCTCAGATCGCGCGCGAGCGGGCAGGAACCGGGGAGTTGATCGCCCTCACCCAGGCCCGGCATCGGGAGGCGCTGGAGGGTTGCTTGGAAAGCCTTAAGTCGTTCCTCTCCCCTGAGCCGGGCGATGTGGAATTGCGCGCCGAGGATTTAAGGCGGGCGGCGCTGGCGCTGGGACGGATTACCGGGCGAACCGATGCGGAGGCGGTGCTCGACCAGATCTTCAAGAGGTTCTGCATTGGAAAGTGAGCCCTACAATGTTTCACGTGAATCAAAGGGAGGTGGTGCAAGCGGGTTCCATATGTCCAGCAAAGAGGTGAGGCCCACATGGCTGGGCTAACCAACTTACCAAATCGGGCTTGTAGGCCACGCGTGTTGCAGTATTGTATCGGCACAATCGATAGCCTGTGTGCCTTGAATTCCGGGGTGACGTCAGATGGTGTCGGAAGGTGCGTCCCGACGCGTCGGTGGGGAAAAATCGCGGTTCGCTCCGACCCGTCGAGGGCTGATTGCGGCGCTCGCAGTGGTTTCCACGGCGGTTGGCGCGAGCGGGGCCAAGGCATCTGCCATTCTGCCCAGGTGGATCGGCAAGGGCGGACGCGGCGTGGGGGGGAAGTGCTTCCTCGTTGGCACGCGTATCCGAACTCCCAAGGGAGAGGTACCGGTCGAGAGCTTGGCCGTTGGCGATGTGGTCGAGACCATCTCGGGCCAAGCGAAGCCGATCACGTGGATCGGTCACCGGCGCTTTGAGCGCCAAGCCAACGAGCGTTGGCCAGTCGAGATCCTGCCGGTAAGGATCGCCCGCTCGGCGCTGGGGCCTGAGATCCCACATTCGGACCTCTATCTGTCGGATGCACACGCCCTTTATCTCGATGGTCTGCTCATCCCGGTCCGGCAGCTCATCAACGGGCGTAGCATCGCCAGGTGCGCGGTCGACTCCGACATCATAGAGTACTTTCACATCGAGGTGGCGGGTCACGACGTGATCTTTGCAGAGGGTGCGCCGGCAGAAACATTGCGAGGCCGCTCAAAGCTCGACTTCGACAATGCGTCAGATCGCGTCGCGACGAGTTCAGTAACTCCGTTCGCGGCGGTCGCTGCCTGTCGAACTCGCGACGTTCTGCGTTCCCGATTACGCACGGCGTTGTCGCCGATCATCGATCGGCGGCAGCCGGTGGATTTGGTCTGGGAGCGGCTTGCCGAGCGCGCTGAGCGCCACATGGCGGCCTAGACTCCTTCAAAGCGGTTTGCAGGTACCGGAAGGCGCGGGATTCGTTCCGCGCCTTCGCACTTTCGATGCAAACCCGGCCCTAGACGGTGTCCCGGTTGTTTCACGTGAATCATCCCGGCCAGGGGCAATGTTTCACGTGAATCATTCTGAAGGCAGCGGCGGCCTTTGACCGTGCGGCCGGGTTCCAGTAGTCCTGCTGGAAGCTATGCGCCGGACGTCATTCGATGTGATCGTGGTCGGTGGCGGACACGCCGGATGTGAGGCTGCCGCGGCGGCCGCACGCATGGGCGCGCGGACCGCACTCGTTACCCATCGATTCGCGACGGTCGGCGAAATGTCCTGCAATCCGGCCATCGGCGGTCTTGGCAAGGGTCATCTCGTACGCGAGATCGACGCGCTCGACGGCCTCATGGGTCGGGTCGCGGACGCGGCGGGGATCCAGTTCCGGGTGCTCAACAGATCGCGCGGCCCGGCGGTTCAGGGCCCGCGCGCGCAGGCTGATCGTAAACTCTACCGGCTGGCCATGCAGCGGGCGATCCGGGAGACGGCTGGTCTTCATGTCATCGAAGGCGGCGTCGAGGACCTGATCGTTCAGCGCGGCGCCGCAGGTGGCGTGGTCATGGCCGATGGTTCGGCCCTCACCGCCGGGGCCGTGGTGCTGACAACGGGCACGTTCCTGCGCGGCCTTATCCACATGGGCGAGACCAGGATCCCGGCCGGCCGCGTCGGCGAGGCACCGGCGCTTAAACTATCGGATCGGCTGGGGGCTCTCGGCCTCGAGCTGGGGCGACTGAAGACCGGAACGCCGGCGCGGCTCGCCGCGCGCTCGATCGACTGGGCGGCGTTGGAGACACAACCCGGCGACGAGCCGCCGGTTCCGTTCTCGTTTCTCACCGAGTGGATCAGCAATCCGCAGATCGTCTGCCATATCACCGCGACAACGCCAGCCACGCACGCCATCATCCGTGAGAACCTGCACCGAGCGCCGATGTACTCGGGCCAGATCACGAGCATCGGCCCGCGCTATTGCCCGTCGATCGAGGACAAAGTGGTGCGGTTCGCCGACCGCGAGCGGCACCAGATTTTCCTCGAGCCGGAGGGGCTCGACGACGATACGATCTATCCGAACGGGCTCTCGACCTCGCTACCAGCGGATGTTCAGCAGGCGTTCCTGCGTACGATCCCAGGGCTCGAGCGCGTCGAGATCAAGCGACCCGGCTATGCCATCGAGTACGACTACGTCGATCCGCGCCAGCTTAAGCCGACACTTGAGGTCAAGCGCTTGCCAGGACTGTTCCTCGCCGGCCAGATCAACGGCACCACCGGTTACGAGGAGGCGGCGGCGCAGGGCTTGCTGGCCGGGATCAACGCGGCGCTGAAGTCGGCAGGCGGCGAACGGAGCTTGGTGCTTTCGCGGACCGAGGCCTACACCGGGGTGATGATCGACGATCTCGTGACACGAGGGGTGAGCGAGCCGTACCGCATGTTCACCTCGCGCGCCGAGTTCAGGTTGAAGCTGAGGGCCGATAATGCAGATCAGCGCCTGACACCGCTTGGGGCAACTTTAGGTTGTATAGGCCCGGAGCGCTCGCGCGCATTTGCCGCTAAAGAAGCGGCGCTCGCGGATGGTCGGGCATTGCTTGAGCGCTTAGGGCTCACCCCCAATGAGGCCGAGTCCCACGGACTTGACGTCAATCGTGACGGCCGCTGGCGCTCAGCTTTCGAGCTGCTCGCCTATCGGGGGGTTGATCTGGCTCGTCTCAAGCCGATCTGGCCGGAACTTGAGGCGCTGCCACCGGCCATTGCCGCCCAGCTCGAAGTCGACGGGCGTTACGCAGCCTACGTGCGCCGACAGGAGGCCGACGTGGCGGCGCTGAGGCGCGACGAATCGGTGGCCATACCGCTGGGACTGGATTACGAGCAGATCGCGGGGCTTTCGACGGAAGTGCGTCAGAAGCTTGCGCGGCACCGCCCGGTGACGCTGGCGCAGGCCGCGGCCATCGACGGCGTCACGCCGGCAGCTCTGTTCTTGCTTCGTGCTTACGTCCGAAAGCGTCGGAGCGCGGCGTGCGGGTGACGTCAAAACCGGTGCGGGCCCGGATCGATGGCCCAGAGGCGTTTTCGGCGGCTTTCGGCGTTTCACGTGAAACCGTTCATCGCCTTGCCTGTTACGAGGCACTGCTCAGACGGTGGCAGCGAGCCGTCAACTTGGTTGCTCCAAGTACTTTGACCGAAATCTGGCACCGGCATTTCGCTGACAGCGCCCAGCTTGCGCCCCTTATACCGGTTTCGGTCAAAAACCTGGTCGACCTCGGCTCGGGCGGCGGGTTCCCGGGGCTGGTGCTCGCCATCATGCTGGCCGATCGGCCGAACCTTCGGGTTCGGTTGATCGAAAGCGACCAGCGCAAGGCTGCGTTTCTGCGCGATGTGAGCCGCCACACCGGCGTGCCTGTGGACATCGTGCCGTCACGAATCGAATGCGAAGAGACTCAGGCTAGTGTCGGCTCGGCGGATGTGGTTACGGCGCGTGCGCTCGCCCCGCTCGACCGGCTGCTCGAGTTGGCGGCAGCACTGTTCGGTTCCGAGACCGTCGGGCTTTTTCTCAAGGGGCGCGCGGCGGCGCGCGAAGTCAGCGACGCTCGCATCCGTTGGCGGTTCGACGCCGAGCTGGTGGGGAGTGTGACCGAGGCCAGCGGCAGCGTGGTGGTCATCCGCCAGCTGCGGCGCAAACGGGGGAAATGAGCCATGACCGGCTCCACGGCAACGCTACGAGTGCTCGCGATTTCAAATCAGAAGGGCGGCGTCGGCAAAACGACAACGGCCATCAATCTCGGCACGGCGCTGGCAGCGGTCGGCGAGCGGGTGCTCATCATCGATATCGACGCCCAGGGTAATGCAACGACTGGCGTTGGCATCGGCGAAGCGGAGCGCCGCATTACCACCTACGATGTGTTGATGGGCAAGGCGACGCTTGCGCAGGCAACCTTACCTACGGCAGTTCCGAACCTGTCGGTGGTGCCGGCTAACCAGGATCTGGTCGGCTTCGAAGCTGAGCAGATGACGGACCGCAACCGCATGTTCCGGCTGCGCGATGCGGTGACGGCGCTGATCGCAGGCCAGCGGGCGCGGCCGGGCGAGGGTGGATACACCTATGCACTGATCGACTGCCCGCCCTCGCTCAATCTGCTGACGCTCAACGCGCTCGTGGCGGCGCACGCGGTGCTGGTGCCGGTGCAGTGCGAGTTCTTCGCGCTGGAGGGCATCTCGCAGCTCAAGGAGACGATCGATCAGATCCGCGGCACGCTCAACCCGAGCCTCGACATCCAGGGCGTGGTGCTTACCATGCATGATGCCCGAACAGGGCTGTCGCGTGAGGTGGCCGAGGAGGTAAAGGCGTTCTTCGGCGCCAAGGTCTATCAGACCGTGATCCCGCGCAACGTACGCGTGGCAGAGGCGCCCTCGCACGGCAAGCCGATCCTGCTTTATGACTACGACTGCCCGGGCAGCCAGGCCTACATCAAGCTCGCAACCGAAATTATCGATAGAGAGCGTCTCATCAGAGCCGCGTAAACCTCTGAAATAAAAAGGGAACTTCAGTGATGGGAATCCCGCTCCAGAAGAACCGGCTGGGCCGCGGCTTGGCGTCGCTGATCGGTGAGGCGACATTGCCAGACCCGCGGCTGCCAACCGACGGCGAGCAGCGGACGGTGCCGCTCGACCAAATCCGACCGGGCCGACTCAACCCGCGCAAAGACTTTCGCGACGACGAGCTCGCCGAACTTGCCGACTCCATTCGCCAGAAGGGTCTGGTGCAGCCGATCGTCGTGCGCCCCGATGTGACCAACGGCGGCTATGAGATCGTCGCCGGCGAGCGCCGCTGGCGCGCGGCGCAGCGCGCCGGACTGCACCAGGTGCCGGTGATCGTGCGCGAGCTCGGGGATCAGGAGGCCTTGGAGCTTGCCATCATCGAGAACGTGCAGCGCACGGACCTCAACGCCATCGAAGAGGCGACCGGCTATCGCGAACTGATGGAGCGGTTCGGCTATACGCAGGATCGGCTGGCGGACGAGATCGGCAAGAGCCGCAGTCATCTCGCCAATACGCTTCGACTGCTGCGGCTGCCAGACAGCGTGCAGGCCCTCGTACAGCAGGGCAAGCTCACGGCCGGGCACGCGCGCGCGCTGGTGGGCCGGGCCGACGCGGAAGCGCTCGCGCAGCTCATCATCGATGAGCAGCTCACTGTCCGCGACATCGAGGAACTGGTACAGAACGGCGGTGCGCCGGCCACCAAGGTACGCAAGACGCGCGACAAGGACGCCGACACGCGCGCCTTCGAGAAGGAGCTTGCCGACGTGCTGGGCCTCAAAGTCGAGATCCGCCGCGGCTCGGGGGAAAGCGGTGCGCTGATGATCAGGTATGGCAACTACGACCAGCTCGACTACATCCGCGCACGGCTGATCGGAACGGGCGGCTAGGTTTCGGCTGTTGATCGGTCGAGGGTCGCACCGGTCTGTGGAAACTTGAGCCTTCTGAATGGGTTAACCCGGTCTCGGCTCGGGTGCTTGACGTGTCCGGCACCGGTGCTGCAATGCTCGGTGGGTTCGAGCTGACCGGTTTCAAGTCGATGAGCGATGAAGTCCTGGCGCGGCTTGCCGCGCTCATCAGGTCGCGCCGGTCGGCCGGTGCCGACCAGTCCTACACCCGGCAGCTCCTTGATGCCGGGCTCGAGCGCTGCGCACGCAAGTTCGGCGAGGAGGCGGTCGAGACGCTGGTGGCGGCGCTCGCCGAGGACGATGCGGCGCTCAGGGCCGAGGCCGCAGATCTCATCTATCACCTCATGGTCCTGCTCGAGGTTCGCAATATCGCTTTCGAGGATGTGGTGCGGATACTGGCCGGGCGCATGGGAACGTCGGGCCTTGCCGAGAAGGCTCAGCGCAAGCCATGAACGAGATCACCCGACGGCTCAAGGGGAACGAGGCGGCGGTGGGCTACCGCACCAACATCCAGTTCTCGCCTTACCAGGTGTTCTCCCGGGGGGAGTGGGCGCGGCTGCGCGAGGACACGCCGATGACGCTCGTGCCGCGCGACTTGGAGCAGCTCTCGGGCCTCATCGAGGAACTGTCGATGGAAGAGGTGGAGCAGATCTACCTGCCGCTGTCGCGGCTGCTCAACCTCTACGTGGCGGCCTCGCAGGAATTGCAGGCGGTCACCTCGCGGTTCCTCGGGCGCACCGACATCAAGGTACCGTTCATCATCGGCATCGCCGGCTCGGTGGCAGTCGGTAAGAGCACCACGGCGCGGGTGCTGCGCGCGCTGCTCGCGCGCTGGCCCGACCATCCGCGCGTCGATCTCATCACCACGGACGGCTTCCTGCTGCCCAATGCCGAACTGGAACGGCTCGGACTTATGGACCGCAAAGGCTTTCCGGAAAGCTTCGACACGGCTCGGCTCCTCAATTTCCTGGCCGACGTCAAGTCGGGTGCAGAGCGGGCGGAGGCGCCGGTCTACTCGCATTTCCATTACGATATACTGCCCGGCCAGAAGACCGTGGTGGAGCGGCCGGACATCCTCATCGTAGAGGGGCTCAACGTGCTGCAGCCCGCGCGCATGCCGCGCGACGGCGAGACGGTGCCGTTCGTCTCCGACTTCTTCGACTTTTCAATCTACATCGACGCCGATCCCGAGCTCATCGAGAAGTGGTACGTCACCCGCTTCATGAAGCTGCGTACGACAGCGTTCCGCGACCCGGCGGCGTACTTCCACCGGTACGCGCTGCTGTCGATCGACGAGGCGCAGGCCAAGGGCCTTGAGATTTGGCGTACGATCAATCTCAAGAACCTCAAGGAAAATATCCTGCCAACCCGACAGCGCGCTCGCCTTATCCTGCGCAAGAGCGAAAGCCACCGCATCGAAAGCGTCGCATTGCGACGGCTTTAAGGGCAACCAGTAGCTAGTCCTCCCCACGAGGGATAAGAAAAATGCGACCGCCAACTCGACAAGGCGGCCGCCAGGCTGCTCTGGGTAGAGCGTCGGAAATCAGTGAGCGGAATGTGAGCGGCAGGGCATCACGAAGCGCGAGTGGGCGGGCAATCGCGATGTGTAGGCGGCGGCGCGCGGCATCGAGCGGCGGTACTTGTCGCGCAGGCGGCGGATCGTGGACGGATCGGTGTAACCCAAGGCCTTGATGACAGTGGTCGGCTTCAGGTGCGGGTGGGCTTCGTGAAAGCGCCAGATTTCGAACAACCTGACGCTGTCGTCAATTCCAGTGCCCCGGGGGCGGCCACGCCGCCGCTTCGTGTCGGACATGCAAACGGACCCAAGCGAATGATTCGTAGGCTGCATATTGGAATGAATCGTCAGGGCCGAACCAGGGAGATTAATTGGTCTTGATGGAATAATGCGGCGGTTGCAGCGGAAATAGTGGTCAAAATACAAGAAACTCAGCGAATTCGTTGTGCAACTCTCTCAACTCCTCCAAAGAAAATGCAGGCGGAAATACAATTCGAGCCACGTCAAAGCAGGCCCCGTTCTTCGGCCAGCGCGGCGAGCGAAGTTTCCGGGCGAGCGCCGAGGTGACTGATGATCTCGGCAGCGGCTAGGCTGCCGAGGCGCGCACAGGTCTCGAGACTGCGGCCGGTGGTCAGACCGTAGAGGAAACCGGCAGCGTAAAGGTCGCCGGCACCGGTGGTGTCAACGACGGGGCCAACGCGGTCGGCCGGTACGGTGACGGCCTGCTCGCCGGAAATGACAGTGGAGCCCTTGGCGCTGCGGGTCAGTACGGCGACGCGCACGTCGGAGCAAGCCCGGCGGGCGGCTTCTTCGAAGGTGGAGGTCCGGTAGAGCGATGTCACCTCGCTCTCGTTGGCGAACAGGATATCGATCCGCTCTCGGATCAAGGCGAGAAACTCGGTTCGGTGACGATCTACACAGAAGCCGTCGGAGAGGCTCAACGCAACGCGACGGCCGGCCGCCGCTGCGATCTCAGCAGCACGGTAGAACGCGGCTTTCGCTTCGGGCCGGTCGAAGAGATAGCCTTCCAGGTAGAGAACATGGCCGGCCCGGATCAGTTCGGGATCGAGGACCGTATCGTCGAGTTCGGGACTGACACCAAGATATGTGCTCATGGTGCGCTCGCCATCCGGTGTAACCAGGATCAGCGAGCGCGCCGTCGGGGCGCCGCCCCGGGCAAACGGCGTCTTGAAGATCACGCCCGCGGCGCGGATGTCGTGAGCAAAAATGCGTCCGAACTCGTCGTCAGCCACCTTGCCGATAAAGGCGGCGCGGCCGCCCAGGGAGGCGATGCCGACAATGGTGTTGGCGACGGAGCCGCCCGAGATCTCGACTGCTGGACCCATGGCCGCATAAAGACGGGCGGCGGCCTCCGCGTCGACGAGACGCATGTGTCCCTTGTCGAGACCATGGTGAGCAAGGAAAGCGTGGTCGCAGCGGCCGATGACGTCGACGATGGCGTTGCCGATGCCGACCACGTCGTAACGGGTCTCGCTGTCGCTCATGTCAGGATGCCCCAAGAGTGTGCGTGTGCACGCCGCCACTATAATTTGCCTTTGGCCCGGCGGCCTACTCGAATCTCGCCCATCTGGCGCAACGGCGCGGCGATGCTATAAGCGCGGTGAACGCGAGCGGTTGAAAGAGGCGGCTTATGACGGTGTCGGAGTCCCCCGTTACGATCCCGAGGCTCCAGCAGATGAAGCGCGAGGGAAAGAAGAGCGCGGGCATCGTCGCATGGGACTATCAAACGGCGCTGATCGCGGAGCGGGCCGGTGCTGATTTCCTGGTGGTCGGGGACTCGGTGGGCGTCAACCTGCTCGGCCACGACAATCCGCTCGAGGTCACGCTCGAAGAGATCCTCATCTTCTGCAAGGCGGTGCGCCGCGCCACCAAGCGCGCCTTGCTGATCTGCGACATTCCCTTCGGGCCGCTGCAAGAAGGCGCCGATCGGGCGCTCAAGGCGGCCGTGCGGCTCGTCAAGGAAGGCGGCGCCGATATGGTGAAGCTCGATGCGGCGGCTGAATTCCCAGAAGCCGTGACGGCGCTGACGCGCGCCGGCATTCCAGTGTTCGCTCAGTTCGGGCTCACGCCGCAGACGGCGATAAAGTACGGCATCCCCTACAGCGCTCAAAATGCGCCCGGCGCACAAGCCACGGCGGAAATGACAGCCAGGCTCGTTGAGGAGGCCAAGCGCCTCGAAGCGGCAGGCGCGGCCATGCTCGATTTCACCAACTCCGGGCCTGTGGCGGGGCCGGCGGTGGTCAAGGCGGTCAGCATTCCGGTGATCGGAGGGTTCGGGGGAGGCCCGTGGCTCGACGGGCGCGTGCGGCTCGCGCAGACGGCGGCAGGCTCGGCCGCCAAGTGGATCGACGCCAAGGCGGACACCTACGCCAACACGGCAAAGCTCACGCTTGAGGCCTTCACAGCGCTGATCGCAGATGTGCGCGCCGGGCGGCAGATCAAGGGCTAAAGGGGAGCTCGCGATGGCAACCGCGATCATCGACGGTATCATCACGCGCTACGAAGTGGTGGGGTCGGGGCCGCCGCTGTTGATGTACGCTCCCGGCGGCTTCGATGCCACCATCGAGAAGTGGAGCAGCCAAAGCATCTACGCCAAGATCAAGCCACTTGAGCACCTCTCCAGGCACTACACCTGCATCGCGTTCGACCGGCGGGAGTGCGGCCAGTCCGGCGGCCGAGTGGAGCGCGTAAGTTGGGCGCATTATGTGGCGCAAGGCAAGGGGCTGCTCGACCATCTTGGCATCAAGCGCGCCCATCTCATGGGTGGGTGCATGGGCTGCTCGCCGGTGGCGGCGTTCGCCGTCAAACATCCGGAGATGGTTGAGAGCATGATCCTGTTCTGGCCGGTCGGCGGGCCGAAGTATCGCCTGAGCAGCCACCAGCGCTTTGCCGAGCACTTGGCTTTCGTGCAGCAGAACGGGTTAGAGGCGGTGGTGGCGCTCATCGGCAAGGACGGCAAAGCGTTCGGCGCCGATCCGCGCGGCGGGCCGTGGGCCTCCGTCATCAAATGGGACAGGGCGTTCGCGGAGAGCTACGCCCGGCAGAACATCGACCACTACAAACTGATCGTCGCTGCCATGGGACGGACGCTGATCGATCGCGATAGCGCGCCCGGAGCGGAGCCGGAGGATTTAATGCGGCTTGACATTCCTGCGCTCATCGTGCCCGGACGCGATGCGGCGCACGCGACCTCAGCCGCGCGCTACCTGGAGGAATGCCTGCCGCGCGCGGAATACTGGGATGTGACAGTCGCGGAGCAGACGGAGGAGGCGACCAGCGCCCGGCTGCTGGCGTTTCTGGAGAAGGCTGGAAAGTAGCGGCGATGAGACGGGAGCGCGGCCGGGCGTGGACCTGATGCACCCTCGCCGTGTCTTACGAGACTGGCGCATGCCGAACGGGGCAGGTCGAGCACGTCGCCAAGCCGGTCGACTTCAACGGCTACTGGGCGGCGGCGTGTGAGGCCGACTGGCCAGGGCGTTGTCCTACTATTTAATGAAGTAGGACAACTTGACGGTTGTCCTACCTTTGTATAAGGTAGGACAACCGTTGGGAAATGCCATGATAGAGATCAGCCTAGCCACCCAAACCATGTTTGCCGAGCTGCTTCAGCGCTGCCTCGATGCTGAGTTCGATGAAACGTATGACGAGAGAGGCACGTTCAGAAAGAAGCGCTCCAAGGGACGAATGTATTGGCATCACCAACAAAAGATACGAGGCAAGGTTGTCAGCAAGTACGTGGGGCCCGTTACCGACGAAAGCATCACCGATCGCGTCAAGCGCTTCTCGGCCATCAAGTCTGACTACAAACAGAGACAGGAGCTGGTGCGGGCACTTATCGCGGCCGGGCTACCATCTCCAGATGCTATCTCCGGATCGATCGTTGAGGCGATGTGGAAGGCCGGATTCTTTCGGCTTCGCGGCGTTCTGGTCGGAACCGTTGCGTTTCAGGCTTACGCGGGCCCCCTCGGGGTGAAGTTTGGCGGCCGACCTCTTCAAACTCAGGATGCCGATTTCGCCCAGTTTTGGGGGATATCCGAGAACATCGGCGAAAGCATGCCGCCAATGCTTGAGGTCTTGCGTGGCGTTGATGAGACCTTTCGGGAAGTCCCGAACATCGATGACCCGTTTGTCAGCACCGCCTACGTAAATCGGATGCGCTACAGGGTTGACTTCTTGACGCCAAATCGGGGCTCTGACGAACATCAGGGAAGGCCTGCACGTATGAAAGCGCTAGGCGGTGCTGGCGCACAGCCTCTTCGCCACCTGGACTATCTCATTCATGAGCCCGAGCGGTCGGTCATTCTCTACAAAGGCGGCATCCCGGTTAGCATTCCGCGCGCAGAGCGCTATGCCGTGCACAAGTTGATCGTCGCCGCAGAGCGACGCGATCAGGTGAAATCTGCCAAGGATATTGCCCAATCTGCCAGCCTCATCCAAGCACTAGCCAAGCGGCGGCCCCTAGAATTGGCTGGCGCGTGGAGGACGGCTTGGGAAGCAGGCCCGAAGTGGAGAGAGAAGCTTGAATCAGGCCGCGCGCGCCTGCCGGAAGAAGCGGCTAAAGACCTTGCGGCGACCATCGAATTAGGGGCGCAAAGTGAGCGCCGCAGGCGGCGAGTCACAAGCTAACCAATTCGCCGTTCCGGGAACATCCAGCCGCGCATGCGTTCGCAAAGCGTTCGTGGGTCATGCCGGGGATTTTCACGCCGCCGCGTCCATGCGCACCGGGATGCCGGCCTTGGCCAGGTAGCGCTTGGCCTCGGCAATGGTGTAGGTGCCGAAGTGAAAAATGGAGGCGGCGAGCACAGCGCTTGCGTGGCCTTCTTTCACCCCCTCGACAAGGTGATCGAGGGTGCCCACGCCACCCGAAGCGATGACCGGGACGGGCACGGCGTCGGCGACGGCGCGCGTCAGCTCGAGGTCGAAACCCAGCCTAGTGCCGTCGCGATCCATGGAGGTGAGCAGAATCTCGCCGGCGCCGAGTGAAACGACCTCGCGCGCATACGCCACGGCGTCGAGGCCGGTGGGGTTGCGGCCGCCGTGGGTAAACACCTCCCAGCGGTCGTCGGGGCCCGCAACGCGCCTGGCATCGATGGCGACGACGATGCACTGGGCGCCGAACTTCTCGGCGGCCTCGCGTACGAACTCGCGTCGCTTCACCGCTGCGGTGTTGATCGAAGCCTTGTCGGCGCCCGCTTCGAGCAGCTTGCGGATGTCGTCCACCGAAGAAATGCCGCCGCCGACGGTCAAGGGCATGAAGCAGCGTTCGGCAGTGCGCTCTACAATGTCGAGCAGGATGCCGCGGCGCTCGTGGCTCGCCGTAATGTCGAGAAAGCAAAGCTCGTCGGCGCCGGCGGCGTCATAGGCGGCCGCCGCCGCGACGGGATCGCCCGCGTCGCGCAAGTCGACGAAGTTGATGCCCTTGACGACGCGGCCGTCCTTGACGTCGAGGCAGGGAATAATGCGGATCTTCAGCATTCGTGCGCTAATGCGTGCGGTTATCCCCGCTGCCAAGGCCGGGGCGCACACTCCACAGCATGGCGAAGCGGGAATTACAAGCCCTGCCTCGGGTGGCTGGGGCGGTGCGGCGGCGCCGGCTCAAGCGCTGCCATATCGAGCAGCTGCGGGCCAGAATCGCGCAGCTGCAGACAGTGGGCGCGGACGGCCGCTTTCAGCGGCTTGCGCTGCACAGCCTCAGGATCGCCGACACGCAGCTCAAGGAGATCGCGGTCCGAAGCGGCGGCACGGTGTTCGACGAGCAGGGGCTCAGGGCGCTCCCCCAAGGGGTGAAGAAGCGGATTCTGCTCAGGCTCGAGAACGTCGCGGCGCGGTTGGCGGCGGCGCACGAGGCGGCCGTGCACGGGGAGGGACGCGATCCGGCGTTCCGCTGCGTGCGGGACTACGAGCGCTGCTGCAGGGAGGCGCGCGGGGCGCGGTTCTGGTGTCACATCGCCATGGTGGTGTGCTTGGCGGGCTCGATGCTGCGGCGCTGAAGGGGCGGCAAAGGCAAGCTGGCGATGTGGCGTCGTTGGCGCTGCCGGCGGTCCGGCGTGCAGCAGGGCGGTTATGGGCT
>DATLZB010000026.1:0-11977 GCA_035574175.1 Hyphomicrobiaceae bacterium | reverse complement strand
ATCGAGCGCTGCTTCAACAAGTTGAAGCATTTTCGACGCCTCGCCACTCGCTACGACCGCCGCGCCTGTCACTTCCTCGCCTTCCTATGCCTCGCCGGAGCCATGCTATGGATGCGCTGAATGTCGATTCAGCCTAGCCTTCTTGGTACGAGCCTTGCCACCCCCGCCGCTTCTCGCCATATTCCGCAATGGGAGGTTGGCGGCGGACGTCTCCCTCGCCAACCGGGTCAGGTCCGGAAGGAAGCAGCCCTAACGATCAGGATGCGGGTCGTTCGTCAGCCTCCCACTTGCCGAGATTTGAGGCGGCCGGGTCTGCCGCATTCGAGCCGTCATGCCGCTTCGGTCACGCCGGGCCGGCAATGCGTGAGGGGCATACGTCGCGGCACATGGCCAGGAAGAAGGCGTCCAGTTCAGAACCGCAGAGCCGGGAGGGCGCCGTCTCGCCGGGTGTCGAGCCTGTACCTGCGCCCTACGTGGTGCTGGCCCGCAAATATCGGCCTGAGACCTTCGCCGACCTGATCGGCCAGGCGGCGATGGTGCGAACGCTGAGGAACGCGTTCGCCACCGATCGCATCGCGCAAGGCTACATGCTTACCGGCGTGCGCGGCGTCGGCAAGACCACGACCGCCCGCATCCTCGCCCGTGCCTTCAACTACGCCAAGCCCGGTCTGCCGGACCGCCCGACCATCGATATGGATGGTTACGGCGAACATTGCCTCGACATCATCCAGAGCCGGCACCCAGATGTCATCGAGATGGACGCGGCATCTCACACCGGCGTCGACAACGTGCGCGAGCTGATCGAAAGCGCCCACTACCGGCCGGTTCTTGCCCGTTACAAGGTGTTTATCATCGACGAGGTCCACATGCTCTCCAAAGGCGCGTTCAACGCGCTTTTGAAGACGCTGGAAGAGCCGCCGCCGCACGTCAAATTCATCTTTGCCACCACCGAGGTGCGCAAGGTTCCCGTTACCGTGCTCTCGCGCTGCCAGCGGTTCGATCTGCGCCGCGTGGATGTGCCGGAGCTCGTCAGCCATTTCGCGAAGATCGTGGAACGGGAGGGCCTCAGTGCCGAACCTGACGCTCTCACCTTGATCGCCCGCGCCGCGGAAGGCTCGGTGCGCGACGGCCTTTCCATGCTCGACCGGGCCATTGCCATGGGCTCCGGCGCGGTAACGGCCGCGACCGTCAGGGAGATGCTCGGCCTTGCCGATCGGAGTCGCATTTTTGATCTCCTGGAGGAGGTGCTCCGCGGCAGGGCAGGGCCCGCCATCTCTGCGCTCAGCGCGATCATCCGCGACGGCGCGGAGCCCTCGCAGGTGCTTGCCGATTTGGCTGAGGCTGTGCATGCGGCCACGCGCATCAAGGTCGCCGGCGATCGGGCCGCCGGAGAGGCGCTTGCCGCCGAGGAGAAGCGTCGCGCCGCGGCTCTGGCCGGAGCTGCGTCGATTCCGGTGCTCGCCCGGGCCTGGCAGATGCTGCTCAAGGGCCTGGAAGAGACGCAGCGCGCGCCCGATCCGCTGGCGTCGGCGGAGATGGTGCTGATCCGCATGGCCTACGCTGCCGACCTGCCCTCGCCCGACGAGATCATCCGCTCGCTCGGTCGGCCGGGCGGCGACCGCGCCGCTCCCGCCGGACCACAAGGGACCGCGGGGGAGGATCACCAGCGCGACCAGAGAGGCCTGTTCGGCTCCGCACCACCGACGCCGCCATCCCCGAGCACCGGCCCGGCGAGCTTTTCCGAGGTCGTCGAGTTGGTCGGGGCGCGACGCGACGCCAAACTGAAGGTTCATCTCGAGGAGCACGTGAGTCTTGTGCGCTTCGAGGCTGGCCGCATCGAGCTGCGGCTGCTCGACGGTGCGCCGCCGAGCCTGGCTGGTGAGTTGGCAGAGAAGCTCACCCGTTGGAGCGGTCGGCGTTGGATCGTGGCCGTGTCAAGCGAGCCCGGAGCGCCGCCCCTCGGCGAAGAGCGGCGCGAGCGCGAGGCGGCAGAGCTCGCTGGCCTCAGACAACATCCGGCGCTTAAGGCGGTGCTCGAGGCCTTTCCCTCCGCCGAGATCAAGGCGGTTCGGCCGCTCGCCAAGGGCCAGGGCGATGACAGCGCCACCGGGTGAGAACAGCTAGCGAGGTTACAATGAAGGACCTGATGAGTGTGATGAAGCAGGCCCAGCAGCTCCAGGAGCGCGTGCAGAAGCTTCAAGAGGGGCTCGCTGCCCTGGAGATCGCCGGACAATCGGGCGGGGGCCTCGTGTCCGTCACCCTCAACGGCAAGGGGGAGGTGCGGCGCGTCAAAATCGACCCTTCTCTGCTGAAGCCCGAGGAGGCCGAAATCGTCGAGGATCTGATCGTCGCTGCGGCGAACGACGCCAAGAACAAGGTAGAAACGGCGCTGCAGGCCAAGATGCACGAACTGACTGGCGGGCTGCCGCTGCCGCCCGGCCTCAAGCTCTTCTGACCACGCGCTGTCGCCGCAGCGCGATGCCTCAGGCTCGGTCGGAGGAGTCCACCTCGTCGTCGTCGGTGCTGATCCGCACAGGGCGCTCTTTAAGGCGAGGCAGGAGAATGAGCACCACCACCGCCGGCGGCAGCAAGAAGCTCATGGCGATCCAGAACGAGTAGTCGCGGTTCTTGATGTTGGCCAGGATACCGCCCGCCACGGCGGCGGCGATCGCCGTCGCGCCCCATATGGCGATCAACTCCGGCGCGACCATGTCCCGCTCCCGTTTTGTTTGTCCCGCCGGCTCATGGCACAGCATACCATGGATCGCCGGCCTGCGCCTTGAATAGCCTGGAATACGATTCTAGGGCGCCCGCACCGCGATCTCGAAATCGAGGCCGATGTCGAGCGCCGGCGCCGAGTGGGTGAGCGCGCCGGACGAGATGAGGTCGACCCCCGACTCCGCGATGGCGCGCACCGTCTCGAGGCTCACTCCGCCCGACGCCTCCGTCAGCGCCCGCCCTGCCACCAGGCGGACGGCTTCGGCGAGGCGCTCCGGGCCCATGTTGTCGAGGAGCACGGCGTCGATGTTGTAGGCAAGCGCCTCGGCGAGCGCTTCGAGCGTGTCCACCTCGACCTCAACCTTGACCATATGGCCGACACGGCTGCGGATCCGCTTGATGGCAGCACCGACGCCGCCCGCTACCACAATGTGGTTGTCCTTGATGAGCACGGCGTCATGGAGTCCCGCACGGTGGTTTTGGCCGCCCCCAGCGCGCACGGCATACTTCTCGAACGTTCTCAGGTTCGGCGTCGTCTTGCGGGTGTCGACAATCATCGCCTTGGTGCCGGCGATGGCATCCACGAATGCCCGCGTCAGCGTGGCAATGCCGCTCATGCGACCGAGGAAGTTGAGAGCGACACGCTCCGCAGAGAGCAGCGCCCGAGCGTTTCCGGCAACACGAGCGAGAGCGGCGCCCGCCGGCGCCCGCCGGCCGTCCGCGATCTCGATCTTGAACTCAACCTGCGGATCGAGAGCGCGGAACGCCGCCTCCGCCACCTTCAGTCCCGCGACGACGCCGGCCTTGCGCGCAGCAAGCACCCCGCATGCGCGCGCGCCAGCGGGCACGATCGCATGTGTAGTGATGTCTCCGCTGACGCCCAGGTCCTCCGCCAGTGCGGCTCTGACCAAAGGTTCGACGATAGTCGCCGGCAGGTCGAGGTCGAATTCGAGTTCGGGTTCACTCGTCATTGCAATCACCCTTAATTGCCGCCGAGCCCTGCCAGCACGCCACCAGCCAGGCCCGCGCGCAAATTGAGGCCGGCAAGCGTGATGAATGACGGGCGCGCCAGCTTGGGTTCGGATTCTGGAAAGTCACGGCGGTAATGCGCGCCGCGGCTTTCGCGCCGCCTAAGTGCGCACTCGACGATGAAGCGGGCGGCGAGCGCGGCGTTCCCGATCACCACATCCCCGTCGGCGGCTGCCTCGATTTGCGCCAGCGTGTCGAGCGCGGTCATGAGGCCCTCCTCGTGCCTTTCGACGCCGGCGTTGGCGGCCATCGTGGCGCGTACCATAGCAATCGCCGCTTTGCGCGCGCCGGCATCCGGCACCTGCCGGGCCTTCGTGCGCGTGAGGGTGGGTCGCCCCGCGCAACCATCGCTGCGAACCTCGCGCGCAATGTCCAGTGCCGCGCGGGCGCCGAACACGACCGCCTCGATCAGGGAGTTGGAAGCGAGCCTGTTGGCGCCGTGCAGGCCGGTAGAAGCGACTTCACCGACTGCCCACAGCCCGGCGACGCTGGTGCGTGCACTAGCGTCTGTCTTCACTCCGCCCATGTGATAGTGCTCGGCCGGCGCCACCGGGATCGGCTCGACCGCGGGATCGAGCCCCGCCTGGCGACAGCGCGCATAGACGGTTGGGTAGGCTTGCGCGAAGCGGGCGCCGACGGCAGCGCGGCAATCGAGGAAGGCGCCGCGGCCGGCAGCGATCTCGCGGAACACCGCGCGCGCCACCACGTCGCGGGGGCCGAGCTCGCCGTCGGGGTGCACGCCCGGCATGAACCGTTCGCCCCGGCTGTTGATGAGCGTGGCGCCTTCTCCGCGCAGCGCTTCGGTGGCGAGCGGGGCCGGGTCGATGCCGATGTCGATGGCGGTGGGATGGAACTGGACGAATTCGGCGTCGCGGATCACTGCGCCGGCACGCGCCGCGAGAGCAATGCCTTCGCCGCGCGCGTGCGGCGGGTTGGTAGTCACTGCATAAAGGCCGCCCACCCCGCCGGTGGCCAGCACCACCGCCGCGGCGTCGTCAAGCCGGTGCTCGGCCGCCGGATCGTCTTCGCGAGCGAGCAATACGCCACAGACGCGGCTCTCCCGTGTGATGAGCCCGGTGGCGCTGAAGCCCTCGAGGACCGCGATGGAGGATGTGGCACGCACGGCCGCGATCAGCGCCTGCATGATGGCGTGGCCCGCCCGGTCGCCCGAGACGCGCACGATGCGCCGGGCCGAGTGCGCCGCTTCCCGCGAGAGAACAAAGCGGCCGAAAAGGTCGCGGTCGAACGGCACCCCATAGGCCAGCAAGTCGCGCACGCGCTCAGGCGCCTCGGCGGCAACCATGTGCGCGATCTGGGCATCGACGAGACCGGCGCCGGCGGCGATCGTGTCGGCGGCGTGCACCTCGGGGCTGTCACCCTCGCCCACCGCGGCTGCGATGCCGCCCTGCGCCCAGGCGCTCGAGGCGCCCTCGCCGAGCGGCTCCGCGGCGATCAGGGTCACCGGACGCGGCGCAAGCTTGAGCGCGGTGAACAGCCCGGCGAGGCCGGCGCCAATGACGACGATGGAACCGCGACTGGCCACGCCGGTAATGTACCTGTTGGGATGCGAGGGTTCAGTTGGTGAGGTTCACCATGCGCTCGACCGCGCGGCGCGCGCGCTCGGCAACGATGGGATCGACGGTCACCTCGTGGCGCATGTAGAGGAGGCTGTCGAGGATCTTTTCCAGGGTGATGCGCTTCATGTGTGGGCAGAGGTTGCAGGGCCGCACGAACTCCACCTCCGGCGTCTCGGCCGCTACGTTGGACGACATCGAGCACTCGGTCACCAGGATGACCTTGCGCGGCCGGTTGCTCTTGACCCAGTCGATCATGCCCGAGGTGGAGCCCGTGAAATCGGCGGCCTTGAGGACGTCGGGCGGGCATTCGGGATGGGCGATGATGCGCACGCCCGGGTCGGCCGCACGGAAGGCTTCCAGCTCCTCGCCGGTGAAACGTTCGTGCACCTCGCAGTGACCCTTCCAGGTGATGATCTCGACCTTGGTCTTGCTCTGCACGTACTTGGCCAGGAACTCGTCGGGGATCAGCAGCACGCGCTGGCTTCCAAGGCTTTCGACCACCTTCACCGCGTTGGCCGAGGTGCAGCAAATGTCGCTTTCCGCCTTCACCTCGGCGCTGGTGTTGACGTAGGTGACGACGGGAACGCCGGGATAAGCCTCGCGCAGGGCGCGCACGTCGGCACCCGTGATGGAGGCAGCGAGCGAACAGCCGGCCTCTAGGTCGGGGATGAGCACGGTCTTTTCCGGATTGAGCAACTTGGAGGTCTCGGCCATGAAGTGCACGCCGGCCTGCACGATGACCTGGGCCGTGGTGCGCGCCGCCTCTTTGGCGAGCTGCAGGCTGTCGCCGCGGAAATCGCCCACGCAGTGGAAGATTTCGGGCGTCATATAGTTGTGAGCGAGAATAACCGCGTTGCGCTTGGCCTTGAGCGCGTTGATGGCCTTGATGAGCGGCGCATAGTAGGGCCACTCCATGGGGGTGATGACGCGCTCCACCTTGGCATAAAGCGGAGCCATCTCCCGCGCGAGCTCGGGTGTGAACTCAAGTCCGGGCCGCGGTAGGGCCTGATGGCGCTTAGCGGCCTCTGCCTCGGCGGCGGTGGTCATAGAGGCCATCGGCTCCTCCAAAGCTTATAATCACATTGAGTATATCGTGGCCGCCGAACCCCGACGTCGAATGATATACTCTCATTGAGCATTGTGTGGCGTTCTTAACTTAGGCAAGACCGCGCTCGAATTCCAGAGCGAAATTGACGGGGCTGTCGCGCGCGTGCCGAATGACGGGCGGCGACCGTCACCGCTTTATGACCTCATAGGTCGCCTCGAACGTGTCCTTGTGGTTGCCGTAGACCTCTCCCGCGTTGAGCAGGAGGTAGCCGACCCTCGAAGTCTGCTTCTGCCCCCATGGCGCTTGGATATCGAAGCCGCCCGAGAGGTAGATGGCCTCCACCTGACCCCTGGCCTTGAACAGGGCGCCGAACGCGGTTCCGTCGGTGAGCGGCTCATAAAGACTTGGGAACTTGCTGGCGCGGATGACATACGTGTTGGTGTTGCCGTCCTTGTCGCGCAACACCTTCTTGTCGGCCGACAGGTTGGTGACCACCCAGTCACCCGGTTCCGCCGTGTTGCGCGTCTCCTGCCCGTTCCATCGCGTCACCACCGTTTCGCGCTCTTGGGCCTTGCGCGCTGCGACGAAGCCGATCTTGCGCGCCCTTATGATCGGCTGCCCGAGCCGTGCGGCGACTTCGCGAAAGTCCTGCTCGGTGAGTGCGGCCTGCGCGATGAGCCGGTTGCGCCTGCGAAAGAACCCGCGCCTTTCGATCGTGAACATCGCGCCACCCGGTATCCTTTGCGGCGCTCTGCCTCATCGGCGATGGCCGCTGCGCTCGGCTAATGCTGCGACCAGATTGCGCTGAAGGTCGAACACCGCCGGAAAGTCGTCTAACGAGATCAGTTTCTCACCTGTTGCGAGCCCGATGTCTAGGAGCCGGTCGAGATTGCGCCGGTCCGAGCGGTCGAGTTCCCTGATGCGGGCGAGCACCCTGGCCGAGTACCTGAAGGCTGCTCCAAGCTCCCGTTCGAGCCAATCGTGCTCGAGCCGCGGGTTGATCCGCCGAAAGGTGAGCAGCGGTTGCTCGACGATGCTCAGACCCTGCATGCTGAGCAGATTGGTGTTGATGTAGTAGGGGCTGGGGCATTTCGAGATCGCCTGCATCCAGATCGTGCTGTGCGTCGAGGTATCGTCGATGATGCCGGTGAGTGCGACGAATGCTTTCTGAATCGCGTACTTGCGGGCGAACTTGCGGCTGGCGATCCTGTGTCGGCAGCTGCCGCAGCCGAGCGAGAGCAAAAACAAATTGTCGGCGCCGGTCCGCCAGCCGAAACCGTAAGGCGACACCTTTTCCTCGTTCCAGGCGCCGTCGACCGCTCTGAGCGCGGTCATCAGGAACAACTCCTGGCAGGGATTGTTGAACGGCGAGACCGCCCCGTCGAGGAAATGGCCGACCTCATCCTTGGAAATCCTGAGCTCCACGCCGTCGAGATAGAAGGGGGCCGAGGCACTCGCCCTTACGATGGTTCGGAGCTCGTAGTCCGAGTTGGGGAAGAACTCGGTGCTCTTGGTCTCAAGAAGGTGTTTGCGCCAGAGTTGCGAGTTTGCATCCCAATACTTGGCACGCGGGTTGTTGGTGAGCACCCACACACTGCCCGTGTCGATCCGCTTGGCGACGATGGCGAGGCCCGTGAGGATCAGCGGCGAGTTCATGCGCAGCCCGCCGACGTCGCCGCGATCTCGCCCGGATCGCTCGAGGAAATCGCCGATCACCGTGTCGATCGCGCTCGCGAAGGCCGAACTATCGAACTTGGCGCTGATGCCCTGGAGGAAGCTCCTGCGGTAGAAGACTTTCGGAATCATCTCCCTGTAGAGGGCGATGATCTGATCGACCTTGTGGCCGAGCGCCAGCAGCGCCGCGATCAATGCCCCCGTCGACGTGCCGCCGATCAGGTCGAAGTAGTCGCACAGCCTGAGGTCGGGCCCGTGCCGGGCTTCCAGCACGGCTTCGACCTTTTTCAGCATCCCCAGCGTGATCAGTCCTCGCACACCCCCGCCGTCGAGCGACAGGATGCGCTTGGGCCCGGCACCGAACAGGTGCTCATCGAGCGTTCGTTGCCACGACATGCGCCCCCCGAGGATCGGGCAAGATCGATCCGCCGCCTGCACTGTGAGATGACGGCCCGTTCACGTCTGGTCATAGCCGAGGTCGGCGCTGGAAACAAAGCGGATCGCCGGTCGGAGAAGCGGAGCGTGGCCGCAGGAAGCAAGAAGGGGGGAAACGCGGCGCGGCTAAACCCGCCCCGCCTTCACCCGCACCCCGGGCGCCGGGCGCTCGAGCAGCACCTCGCGGCGGAATCGGAAGAGCTTGGCTGGCCGTCCGCCCGTCTTGGTACGCACCTCGCCGGTCGGCTCGACAAGGCCGGCGCTTTCCACCAGCCGGCGGAAGTTCTGTTTGTGGAGATGGGGTCCGAGGATGGCCTCCACCGTGCGCTGCAGCTCGAACAGCGTGAACTCGGGCGGCATCATCTCGAACACCACCGGCCGGTACTTGATCTTGGCCCTGATGCGGCCGATGGCGGTCGCCAGAATGCGGCGGTGATCGTAGCGCATCGGCGTGCCGAGCCGCGGCAGCTCGCGCCACGTCATTGCGGCCTCGCGCCCGTCGCGACGGGCCTCCTCGACAAGTCCCGCCTCGTAGAGCAGCTCGAACCGGTCGAGCACTTTCTCCTCGTCCCAGTGCCCGCCGCCGAGGCCGAAGCACATCTTGAGTCGTTCGGCACGTTTCAAAGGCCGCACCGGCGTGACGGAGAGCCGCGGGCGGTTTGCCCACTCGGTCAGCCGCGGCTCGATGATCTCGGCGAGGATTGCGGGCTTGCCCTTGCGCCAGTCCTCCCATGGAAAGTAGTCGTACCAGCTCCGCCACGTGCCGCGGCCCGGTCCGCGATCCTCGCCGGGGCGCGTCAGCGCCAGATAGCCGATCGACACCACATGCGGCCCGGTGTCGCCCGGCTGCGCGTGCCGACCGCGATCGCCGAATGTGTAGAGTTGTTCCACGTAGCCGAGCTCGAGCCCGGTCTGCTCGGCCACCCATGACCTGAGGCCGATCTCGAGCGTGCGGTGATCGAGCGGGGAGAACGGGCCGAACGGCAAGCCATCGCCGCCGGCGCGCGCATCGTGCTCGGGCCGCACCACGAGCACCACGGGCTCGTTGCCTCTTACCGCCAGAATGGCCGCGTTGAGGCCGATCTCCACCACTGCCGTGTCGCGCTGCAGCAGCCGGCCCGTCGAACTTCCTATGCTGCGGGATTCGCTTGCGCTTTTCGCGCGCAGTTCAGTCGCCATGGCTCATCTCCCGTGGCCGGAGATTAAGAGTGCGATCGTGGCGAATTTGCGCACGGAAAACGCCTTTCTCGCGAGCGTCTTCTCCGCGGACTTGCCGTGGCGCCGCGCCTTAGCCGTGGCGGCTCTCGACCGCGAAGGGAACCGCCTCGATCGCCGGCTCCGCCATGCCGATCCGCTCGATTGCCTCGACCATGCGGCCCCCGCGCCCGAGGGCGGCATCCGCAAGCTCCACCATGCGCCGGTTGGGAAGCGCCGTGGGCGAGGCCTGTCTGATCCGCTCCGCCAACCGCAGCTCCGGTGCATTGGGGTTGAGCGTGCACAGAGCAATGAACGCTGCCGCTGGCGATCGGCTGATGCCGGCGTGGCAATGAATGACCAGCGGCCCGTCGTGATTCCAGCGGCGGGCGAAGGAGATGAGCTGCGCCACATGCTCCGGACCGGGACATATGAGGCCGGGCTGCGGCTCGATGATGTCGTGCACCGCCAGGCGAAGGTGGTTATCGCGGCTGAAGCCCTGCGGCGTCGCCAGCAGCATGTGTTCGTTGATGACGGTGATCAGGTGGCGCGCACCGGTTCGCACGAGCAGCTCCGGTACCGCGCTTATCGGGCACACGTGGATCACGCCCAACGAGGTCGCAGCGGCCGTTTCGCCCGCCTGGGCCGGAGCAGTGAGCTGAATGGATTGGGTGTCGTGCATCAAACCCCGACGCGCACGCTCCCTAAATTTAACATCGCCCCTGAATGTCGCAACCTGGCCCCCGCCGGCGAGTAGCCAGACCCCGTCAACAGTAAGCCCCACCGGGAAACTTGCAAGACGATTGGGTCAGGGACCGGTCAGCGATTTGAAGCGCGAGAGGAATCTCGCCTCTGCCTCGGTCGTTGACAAGGGAGCGAGCAGGCACTGGACTTCACTAACGGCCTCAGCACCTGCCGTTCCGAGGGGGCCGAAGTATATCTCGGCCTCCGCTATGGAGAAGCCGGCAAGCCGGGTTGCCTCGAGATAGGCGGCAACCCGGTCGGACGCCTTGATCTTGGCGAAGATCGCATCAGGCAGACGCGCCGGGAGGCCGAAGCGCATGTAAATGGCCTCCAGGAGGCGCACCTCGAACGCCTTGTAGTCCAATCCGAGCGCCGCCTTGAACGGGCTGATCAGGTCGCCGATGACATACTCGGGTGCGTCGTGGAGCAGCCCCGCCAGCAGCCAGCGCCGCTCCATGCCGGGGTTTTCGGCACGCAGGATGGCTTCGACCAGCAGTGCATGTTGAGCGACCGAGAACGCATGGGGACCGAGGGTCTGTCCGTTCCAGCGTGCGACCCGTGCCAGGCCGAGGGCGATGTCGGCGATCTCAATGTCGCGCGGCGCCGGATTGAGCAGATCGAGACGGCGGCCCGAGAGCATGCGCTGCCAGGCGCGCGGTGGTGGCGCAGGAGGCGGCTTCGTCTCGCCCATGGAGTTTGCGGTTCGCTTCGGGCTCTCGATTGAACCGTCGCACTGTACGGCAGTCCTTTCTAGAGCCTGCCCGGCCGCGCTCACAAGTCGCCAGACACACCCGGAGAGGGGAGGCACAATTGAGCCGACGCCGTCGGACCGCGCCGCCCTTCATCGCGCAGCCCTGCCCCTGTTACGCAGGCATCGTCACGCCGGTCGCCGCCAGGCTGGCTGTGAGCGACTGCCGGTCAAACGGCTTGAGCAGGATGTCGTCCGCTCCGGCCGCGCGGGCGACGGCGGCGGCGGCCTCATCGTACTCGCTCGTGCAGTAGATCACCGCCGGCTTGCGTCCCACGATCAGCGCACGCAGCTGCACCAAAAAATCGCAACCGCTCATGCTGGGCAGCAGCCAGTCGACGATGATGAGGTCGGGCATCTCGACCCTGCAGGCGGCAAGCGCGCGCCCCGCGTCCTCGGCTTCCGCCACTTCGAACCCGAAATCCTCGAGAAGCCGCCGGGCGACCCTTCTGATCACGTCCGAATCGTCGATGACGAGGCAGCGCATCGAGGTCCGTCCTCAGTTTTGTCGGAGAACGGAAAGTGCGCACGGCCGCTTAACGAACCGTTAGCGACCGCGGGCAACTCCACCAAGAAGGGCGGCTCGAGCGGCATCAGGACTGCGGCAGGGCGGAGATCAAGATGTCGGCGCCGCTCTTGCCCACTTCGAGCCGCATGCCCGAGGTTTGCGCCAGCCGCCACGTGTAGTAAGGCTGGATGGTGAGCGCATCGAGCTGCGGCCTGCCACTTCCGCTGATGAACTCCGCAAGGTGCTGTGGCGGCCGCGCCGAGGGGCCGCGACAGGTGATAAAGAAGCTCGGCCGCTCGTTG
>DATLZB010000025.1:0-6368 GCA_035574175.1 Hyphomicrobiaceae bacterium | reverse complement strand
CATCATCTCGGTTTCGCGGCGGCCGCTGCCGAACGGGGGCTGGGTCACAACGCATCAGGATGTCACCGATATCCGCCGCGCCGAGGCCCGCGTTGCACATCTGGCGCACCACGATGCCCTGACCGATCTTCCCAACCGGGCGCTGCTGCGCCAACGCCTGGAGGAGGCCGCGGCAGGCTGCCGGCGAGGAGAGCGCAGCCTGGCGATGCTGATGCTCGACCTCGACCGCTTCAAGGAGGCCAACGACACGCTCGGTCATGCGTTCGGAGACGCGTTGCTCAAATCGGTGGCCGAACGCCTCAAGAGCTGCGTCAGAGAGGGTGATACCGTGGCGCGTCTCGGCGGCGACGAGTTTGCAGTCCTGCAACGGGTCACCGATCCGGCACGCGAGGCCGAGGCGCTTGCCAAGAGGATCATCGAGAAAATCGGCGCCCCTTACGATCTCGACGGTCACCAGGCATTGATCGGAACCAGTGTCGGCATTGCGCTCGCGCCGACCGACGGCACCGATCCAGACCGGCTGTTGAAGGCTGCGGACCTAGCACTTTACCGCGCCAAATCGACAGGTCGCGGTACCTACTGCTTCTTCGAGCCGGAGATGGATCAGCGCATGCAGGCGCGACGCGCGCTCGAAAAGGAGTTGCGGGCGGCCCTCGGCAACGGAGAATTCGAGCTTTACTACCAGCCCCTCGTCAACCTGGAGGCCGACGAAATCTGCGGTTTCGAGGCACTCTTGCGGTGGAATCATCCGAGCCGGGGGCTGCTTTCTCCATCCGAGTTCGTTCCGCTCGCTGAGGAAACGGGTCTGATCGTGCCGATCGGCGAGTGGGTGCTGCGCAAGGCCTGTGCGGAGGCTGCCGGCTGGCCCGAGCACCTCAAGGTCTCAGTTAACGTGTCGGTCGCTCAGTTCAAGAGCCACAACCTTGTCAGCTCGGTGGTGAGTGCGCTCGCCGCCAGCGGCCTTGAACCCAGGCGGCTCGAGATCGAAGTCACCGAGTCGGTCGTGCTGGAGGACGGCGAAGCTGCATTCAAGACGCTCAATCAGCTGCGTGCTCTCGGCGTTCGCATCGCTCTCGACGATTTCGGCACCGGGTATTCCTCGCTGACCAACCTGCGCAAGTTCCCCTTCGACAAGATCAAGATCGACAAGAGCTTTGTCAGCGATCTCTCGGCCGCCAACGTCAATGCACTCGCCATCGTGCGATCGGTGGCGAGACTTGGGGTGAGCCTCGGCATGGCGACGACCGCCGAAGGGGTGGAGACGAAGGAGCAGGTCGAGCAGGTGCGGGCGGAGGGCTGCACGGAGATGCAAGGCTACTATATCTGCCGACCGAGCCCGGCCAGCGTGATCGCCGAACTGATCGAGACGAAAATCAAGCCCAAGAAGGCGAGCGCCGCCTAGTCTAGCTCTCGGTCATTCTGGCAGCGGGATGAACTCCTTCTCGTCACCGGGCACCAAACCGAAGCGCCCAGCCTGCCAATCTGCCTTGGCTGCCTCGATGCGGTCCCTGGAAGAAGAAACGAAGTTCCACCAGATATGCCGCGGCCCGTCCATCGGTTCGCCGCCAAGCAGCATGAGCCTGGCGTGCGACAAAGCCAGGATTGAGATGCGGTCGCCTGGGCGGAAGACAAGGAGCCGTCCGGCCTCGAACCTGTCGCCGGCGACGTCGACCTCCCCCGAGGCGATGTAGACGCCGCGTTCCTCATAGTCCGGATCGAGCGGAAGCACGGCGCCCGGCGCCAGCACCGCCTCCGCGTAGAAGCTCGGATGGGGGAAGACGGCCGGTGAGAGCTCCCCGTAGAGGCCGCCGATCACCAGGCGCACACGCTTGCCCTCGCCCTCGATGCGAGGCAGCTCGGCCGCGCCATGGTGAGCAAAGGCGGGCGCCGCTTCCTCGTGCGATCGGGGCAGTGCCGCCCAAGCCTGGATGCCGAACAGGCGCCGCGTCCTCGCCTTGGCCGCTGTGGTCTCCCGCTCGGAATGAACGATGCCGCGGCCGGCCGTCATCAGGTTTACCTCCCCCGGCCGGATGGCGAGCGAGGAACCGAGGCTGTCGCGGTGCCAGATCTCGCCCTCGAACAGGTAGGTAACGGTGGCAAGCCCGATGTGGGGATGAGGCCGCACGTCGATGCCGCCGCCGATGAGGAATTCAGCCGGCCCCATCTGATCGAAGAAGATAAAGGGCCCGATCATCTGCTTGCGCGCCGACGGCAAGGCGCGACGCACCTCGAACCCGCCGAGGTCGCGCGCCCGCGGTACGATCACCAGTTCGATGGCATCGCAGGCGTAGACGTCGCCTGGGACCGGATCGTTCGAGGGCAGCCAACTCATCGGTGCTTCCTTGTGTCGTATGGCCGGCGCTCTGCCGCCAACATAGGGAGCCGGTGGGCCGCGCGACAGGGTCCACACATCAACAATGCGCGACTGGGCTCACTCGGCGCGCCGCAAGAGGTCGTCATGCGCAGGGTCGTTTTCATTCTCGCCGCTCTGATCGCGCTGGTGCTGCGGACCGACCCCGCCCTTGCCGGCGAACACGTGGCCGGTGCGATCAGGATCAGCGATCTTTGGGCCCGTGCGACGCCAAAGGGAGCCAGAACCGGCAGCGCCTACATGACGCTCACCAATACGGGCAGCGAAGCCGATCGGCTGGTCGGCGGCACGGCGGAGCCTTCCAGAGCATTCGAACTCCATCGTATGAGCATGGATGGCGGCATCATGAAGATGCGGGCCGTCAGCGGCGGGATCGCGATAGGTCCGGGACAGACTGTGCAGCTCGAGCCCGGCGGCTACCACGCCATGCTGATCGACCTTAAGGAAGCCCTCCTGAGTGGGCAGCGGTTCAAGGGCACGCTGGTATTCGAAAAGGCCGGTACCGTCGAGGTCGAGTACGAGATCAGGGCCGTGGGGGCGGGAGCGGGGACCGCTCCCGCCAAGGGCGGGCATGGCGGGCATCACGGCAAATGATCGCCAGGACTTGACGCGCGGCCGCGGCGCACGTCACACAGGAGTTGGGGCAGCGGAGAGCAACAGATGAGCGCAGCGGTCGCAGCCGATACGGGACGCCGGGACCTCAAGATCCTCACCCTCATCAGTGTCGGCCACTTCATGAGCCATTTCTTCTCACTGACGCTGCCGCCGCTGTTCATCTATTTGAGGGAAGCCTTCAACGTCACCTACGCCGAGCTCGGCCTGCTGATGGCGCTGAGCTATGGAGCCTCGGCGGTGGTGCAGGTCCCAGTCGGCTTCCTGGTCGACCGCTTCGGTGCGAAGCTGGTGCTGACCGTCGGCCTTACCCTGCTGTCGCTCGGCTACGGCCTGGTCGGCGTAGCCCCCGCCTTCTGGGTGGCGATCGTGCTCACCATGATCGCCGGCATCGGCAACAGCGTGTTTCATCCGGCCAATTACGTCATCCTCAACTCTTCCATCACCCCAGGCCGGATGGGGCGCGCGTTCAGCATTCACACCTTCGCCGGCCACCTCGGCACCGCGGTGGCCCCCGTCAGCATGATTCTGCTGTCCGACCTGTTCGGCTGGCGCACGGCGCTGATCGCGGCTGGCCTGTTTGGTCTTGCGGTGATGCTTGCGCTGCTCACCCAGTGGAACAGCATCAGGGAAGACGTGGCGCCCAAGCCGAAAAAGAAGGACCAAGCCGCTGCGGCCGCCACCGCAACCGCGCCCGACGGTCTGGCACTGCTGTTCTCCAAACCGATCGTGCTGTTTTTCCTGTTCTTCGCCACGCTGTCGATGACCTCTTCCGGCATCAACGCCTTCGCCGTGACTGCCCTCGTTACGCTGCACGGCACGCCGCTGGCGGTCGCCAGCACGGCGCTGACGGTCTATCTCTTCTGCTCGGCGACCGGCATTTTGATCGGCGGCGAGATCTCCGACCGGACGCAGCGCCACGACGTGGTGGCAGCCATCGTGTTCGTGATGACGGCGCTGTTCAGCCTGCTGCTGGCCTGGTTCGACCTGCCCCTTGCCATCTTGGTTGCGCTGATGGCGGTCATGGGCCTCGGCCAGGGCATCACCCGGCCGGCGCGCGACATGATGCTGCGCGCAACGGCGCCGAAGGGAGCGGTCGGCAAGGTATTCGGGTTCGTGTCCGCCGGGATCATGGTCGGCAGCACGCTGGCACCGATTCCGTTCGGGTATCTGCTCGATATCGGTCGGCCGGATTGGGTGTTCTATTTGATCGCCATCTTTATGGCCATCTCACTGTTCACGGTGCTGACGCCCAAGGAAATCGGGGCAAAGGGCGTGCAGGAGGCCAAGGCCTGAGGCTGCTCCTCGTCACCAGGAACGGTCGGACCACCGTCTACAGCGGCTGGCGCGCGTGCCTCACCATCATCGCATCGCGGATGCAACGGCGATAGCGGTAAGCCGCCATTACGAGCGGGCCGCGAATTGCAGCTCGCGGCCCCCAACCCTTCGACGCGCGCCACAACGGCTCAGCGCTTCCTGATCTCGCCCCGCAGGTACTTGCGCACCAATTCCGCGTCGAGCTTGACCTTGGGATCGTATTCCGGGGCATCCTCGATCTGCTCCAGATCGTTGAGCCCACACTTCTTGAATACGCGATTGATCGCCGAGATGAGCCGGGCCGGTTGCTTGGGGTCGGCGTTGAAATGCTGGTGAATGGTGTTGGGCGGGATGTAGATCACGTCTCCCGCCTCCCACTCGAACCGCTTGATCTCGGCCTGCGGCTTCCAGTGGTAGGTATCGGTGATCTCCACGTCACAGTCCTGGTGCAGGTCGTAGCCGCGCCCTTCGAGGACATAAAGGCACTCCTCGGCGAGGTGACGGTGCTTGCCCGACCTCGACCCCGGCGGAATGATCTGCATGTAGGCGTCAACCGTCTCCATGCGGGTGTTCATCTGCTCGTTGAGCAGGTGCTTGAGGAGACCCTGGCGGGACATCTCCCAGGGCATCTCTTCCGGGGTGATGATCTTCTTGCGCCGCGCGTTGCGCGATGGCGCGCCCTCCGCATCGGTGAGCAGGCTCTGATAAAGGCCCTCGTTCTGGTTGCCTTTGAGCCAAGCGGCGGTTTCGCCCCAAGCCATGTCAGTAGCCTCCCTTGGGGTGATTGAAGTTCTCCTCCCGCTCGCGCGGCTCGAAGCCTTCGCCCTCCTTGGTCGGTTTGGAGGGCCTGGGCTCGACGAGCTGCTGGAACAGCATGTTCATGAACATGAACATCGGCTTGGTCTTGATCACAAGGGCGCGGGCCGGCTTGTGCGGGTTGGCGTTGAAGTGCTGGTGCACGCAGTTGTTGTGCACGATGGCGATGTCGCCCGCCTTCCAGTCGTAACGGATGTTGTCGTGGATCTCGTAACCCTCGCCGTCGAGGATGTAGAAGGCCGCCTCGTTGACGTGGCCGTGCTTCTGGGATTTGCCGCCGGGCCCATACTCTTCGAGATGGAAATGGAAGGTCTGGGTGATGCCGTCCTTGGGCTCGACGTAGTGGCGCGAATAGGCCTGCGGCCCGTCGATGAACTTGATGTCCTTGGCCTTGCGGACCCGCGGCATGGAGCGAAGCCGCTTCAGCTCGTCGGTCAGGCTGTAAGAACCCGCAATCGCGCGAACGAACACGCGGTCCTTCTTGTTGTGGTACATCTTGGCTTCGGCCTTGTCCCTGGCCTTCCTGGCCGCGGCCCGCGACCCTTCCGCGTCGCTTCGCGCCTCCGCCCGTTTCACCGCCGGATCCCGATCCATGAACCGCTCCTTACCTGACCAATCCTGCCACGTTGTCGACGAATATTCCCATTTATCACGCACGCTAAGCAAGTCTACCCCGCGGCGGGCAGAACCTCACCCCAGGTTCGCAGCGCAAGGTGGTGGTACCTCGGCCGCCGTCAACGCTGACCGCGCGGATCGGCGGCGTCGTCGATCAGGAGCTCGATCTTCTGCCGCCCGCCCCAGCTGTCGCGCTTGAGCGAGCCGGCGATGTGGATCGGCATGCCGGAATTGGCGAGCAGCAGCTCTCCCAAGGGCTGACCGGCGGCGCGGAAGGCCACGGCATCGAGTTTGGAGCCGTCGCTGGCCTCCAGCACGCAGCGTACGTGCGCATCCGAGACGAGCTTTGCGTATCTGACGCGGTGTGCGGGAAAGGCAAAGCGCGGTTGCGGGTTGCCCTGCCCATAGGGCCCCGCCCGCTCGAGCAGATCAACGAGCTCCTCGCTAACCCCCTGCGGCGTGAGCGCTCCGTCGATATCGAGACCGGCGGCCGCGCGCGCCACGTCCGCCGGCAGCCGCAGCGTCTCGCGCAAGAACGCGCCGGCCTCCTCGAACCGGCCGCGCTCGACGGTAAGCCCGGCGGCCATGGCGTGACCGCCTCCCTTCGCCAGCAGGCCGCGGGCGACGGCGGCCCGCA
>DATLZB010000024.1:0-5438 GCA_035574175.1 Hyphomicrobiaceae bacterium | reverse complement strand
GGCCTTCGACCTGGCTTGGTTGGAGATCGCCGGCAACTACGGGCGGGAAGCGACTAGAACCGCCCGTGACCGGCTCGCCCGTATCATTCTCGCAAATCCTCTTTGCGAGGATACGACGGCCGAGGTGCTCAAGCGGGCAGGGCTCGCCAGCATGGCAGCCGCCGAGCGAGGGCGTGGTTCAAGCTCTTCTCGAATGGCCGCGCCGTCTCATGCCCTGCCAGGGCGAGCTGCGCAATGAAGTACACGCCCATCTTCGTTCCGCTGATGCTGATCCTGGCACTCGTTGCCGTGAGGCTATATCGGCCGCCGCCCAGCGAGGTCGCGGTCGCGGCACCGAAGGCGGCGATCTTCTGCGACGGTACCACCTGCCGCTGAGCGGCACTTGGACCGCGCCGTACCTGTAGACTGCAACCTAGCGGCGCCGCCGCCTTTCGCATGTGGGCTCCTACCCACCGAAACTTGCTTTCGCAGCGATCTTCTGAAATGTCGTGAGGGATCTGATGACGGTAGCATCGATTGTCGCGGGCAAAGTGGCCGCGCTGCGCGCCAGCGGAAACGAAGAGGTTCGCACGGTCAAGCCCGATGTCACCGTCGCCGAAGCCATCCGCCGCATGCGCGACGAACTTGTCGGGGCCCTCGTCGTCTCCGAGGACGGGGCGAGCATCCTCGGCATCGTCTCGGATCGCGGGATCGTGGATGCGCTTGCCGATCACGGCGTTGACGTGTTGAAAGACCGCGTTCGTAGCGTGATGACCGAGCAGGTCCTCACCTGCTCCGCTGACGATCGCGTGGGCGCGATCATGGCGGCAATGGTCGCGCAGCGGATCCGCCACATTCCGGTAGTGGATGGGGAGGGGCGTCTTCGCGGCATCGTCAGCATGAGCGACGTGGTGAAGTACCAGCTTCACGAGATCCAGGCCGAAGCGGACGCGATGCGGGAGTACATCAGCGGTCGATGACGAAGCTCGCGAGGAAAGAACGATTGTGGAAGTAGCATCCCGGCAGCAACGGGTGGCGGCGCGGCGGTTCGGCATACTCTTCGGAGCAACGAACTAAGGTCGCGGCCCCCCGGGAGACAGTGTCCGTCCAAAATATTGGAGAGGGCATTCTCGAAAACCGACAAGCTTTTCGTGCTGACAGACATATGCTCTTGCGTATAGTTAGCAGTACTTGTTGTCGATATATTACGCATGAAGCCACATTTCTGGAAATTATATTTTCGCGGCCATATTTATGCCATATTTACAACACAATATTATGTGAGCTTCACTTTGTGATTTGAGTGATGGTCATTCAAATTGCTTCTTAACGTCTTGGAGAACGAAAATGACAGGCATCCAGAGAACCATCGGTTGTGCGCTGATCGCTTTGGCGGTCATTGCAGGCCTTGCATCGCAGGCTAGCGCCTTCGACGCCAAGAGCTTCTATGAGCAGCAGGAACGGCAATCCCAATAACCGGTTGCCCATTGTTGTTGAAGGCCCGCGAGCGGGTGTTCGCGGGCTATTCATTGTGCAGTGTCCCGGAGTGGGTAGAGGACAGCTGGCACCTGGATATACGGGCGCACCCGAGGACGGGAGATGGACATGTCGACCACTGAAGTGACCAGATCCATCGAGATCGCATCGATTTGCCCGAGCGAAACATTCGGGGTGATGCGAGATGAGTTTCTGCAGCCCAACCAACATTATCCAAATTGGGACTTGGCGCAATTGCACGTCGGCACTGACAGAGTGCCGCTCTGTTACTCGCGGCAGGCGACTTCGCTTGCGATCAAGCCCCAGATGAGTACACAGAGAAAGGCCGTGTTGGTGGCATTGACCATCCTGGCCGCCGCTACAACCATCCTGATCTCCTAGGGAAGTCGGGGAACGTAGTGGTGTCCAGCGGGGTACGCCCTAGGCATGAATGCTACTCCAGATGGTTGGCATTTCTGGTCAATTCTTAGTTGGCTTGACCCGCGGCAACAGACGTTCGCTGCTGCCGTTTGCAGCTTGACGGCCGGGATCGAATTAGAGAAGCGATGGAACCATCTTGCGCACCGCCTTCAACAGCGGCGCAGCCACATCGCGATTCTGGATGTCGCCCGGTGTGACGAGGAAGCCGACCATCAGGCCGAGCGTGTCGACAGAGAGGTGACGCTTCTTGCCTTTGATTTTCTTGCCCGCATCGTAGCCGGAAGCATCGATCTTAGTTAGATGCTCTTGGACCATGCCTAGCGGCTTAATTCCGGCGCATTCATGGGTATCATGAGCTCGAACAGGGAGTTGAGCCATGGCCCCACACGCGACGATCTCTGGCGTGATTTTCCGAAGACGGCGACCTTGAGGAGCGCTTTGCGACCGAGGCGGACTGCCGCGCCTACTGGATCGCGGCGCGCTGGGGCGGTGAGCCGGCCTGTGCGCGTTGCAGCAGCACGCGTGTGTGGACGATCCGCGGCGGCACCACGTTCGAGTGCGCGGACTGCGGCGTAAGCGTGACCCTGCGACTGCGGCCGAGCCAGCGCTTGTTGAGTGCGACGTGATCGGGTGAAGCATACTGTCCTTACTTCACGTGCTTAAGACGGTAAGGCACATGGCGACCGAGATCATCTCGACGGTAGAACGCGGGCGTCAATCTGCCGACTGAGCAGAAGCTCAGGATCATGTCGGAGGCACTCGCGCCAGGCGCCACGATAGCGGCCATCGCGGATCGACATGGAGTGTGTCGCTCGCAGCTCTACACGTGGTTGAGGCTTGCGCGGGAGGGCAAGCTTCCGGGCATCTCTCTGAGGGAGCCGGAGGCGGCCGCGTTTGTTCCCGTGCAGATCAGCTTTGTCGCGCGTTCGTCATCGCCGTACGCGTCCGGCGAAGGCCGCCTTGCGGAGCTGGGTCGCTCCGCCTAACGCCTAGTCATATTCATAGGCGTACGACTAGGCGGAAGGACGATGAGCGGGCGGGTCGAGATCATCACGCGGCCTGAGCGTCGGCGGCGTTGGAGCGAGGAGGAGAAGCTCCAGCTGGTCGAAGAGGCTTGCCGGCCCGGCAATTCGGTGTCGCAGGTCGCCCGGCAGCGCGGCGTCAACGCGAGCCAGCTGTTCGGTTGGCGTCGCCAGGCATTGGCCAAGGGGCTTCTCACCGACCACCGATCGGAGCCGGGTAGCGTGCCCGCGCTGACGTTCGCGGCGGTCGAGGTGGTGGGAGAACCGGCGATTGCGGGTGAGGAACGAGAGGTGCGCTCGCCCCGGCGACGGAAGGCAACCCGCAACGCGGGCACGATCGAGATCGATCTCAAGAGCGGAGACCGGGTGCGGGTGGAAGGCGCGCCCGATGCCGGGCTGGTGACGCGCATTCTCTCCACTCTGAGGCGCGCATGATCGGTTTCCCGCCGGGCGTGCGCGTATGGCTGGCGACCGGTCACTGCGACATGCGCAAGGGGTTCCCAGGTCTGGCGCTGCTGGTGCAGGAGAAGCTCAAGGCCGATCCGCACTGCGGTCATCTGTTCGTCTTTCGCGGGCGCAGGGGTGGGCTCGTCAAGGTGATTTGGCACGACGGGCAGGGCGCGTGCCTGTTCTCGAAAAGGCTCGAGCGCGGGCGATTCATTTGGCCGACGCCGTCGGAAGGTGCGGTGACGATCTCGGCGGCACAGCTCGGTTATCTGTTGGAGGGCATTGACTGGCGGGCGCCACAGCACACCTGGCGTCCCGAAGTGGCCGGCTGAGTGTGACCGCAACGACTCGTCCCCGCGATTATTGACCGACCGGGCAATTGCCAGCGCGCGAAGCAGGTATCGTGCGCGGTCATGACGCCCGACGCCGCCAAGCTGCTCGACCACATCGCCGAGCTCGAAAGAAAGCTCAAGGCCGAGCAGGCGGCGCGGATCGCGTCCGAAGAGCGGGCGGCCATCGCTGAGAGCCGCGCCAGCGGGCTGGAGGCCGAGGTCGAGACGCTCAAGCTGACCATCGCCAAGCTGCGGCGCGACAAGTTCGGAGCCTCCTCGGAGCGCGGGGCCAGGCTCATCGATCAATTGGAGCTGCAGCTGGCCGAGCTCGAGGAGCGGATCGCGCAGGACGCAGCGGCGGCCGAGATCGCGGCGCCGCCGCTGAATGAGCAGAGCGCCACCAGCGGCCGGGAGAAGGGCCGCAAGCCGGCCCGCCGGCCGCTGCCCCAGCACTTGCAGCGCGAGCGCATCGTGCATCCAGCACCCTCGGCGTGTCCCTGCTGCGGTGGGCCGCTGAGGAAGCTCGGCGAGGACATCACCGAGACCTTGGAGCACGTGCCGGCGCAGTGGAAAGTGATAAGCCACGTGCGCGAGAAGTTCTCCTGCCGGCGCTGCGAGGCCATCACCCAGCCGCCGGCGCCGTCGCACCCGATCGCCCGCGGCCGCGCCGGGCCGCAGCTGCTGGCCCAGGTCCTGTTCGGCAAATACGGGGCGCACTTGCCGCTGAACCGGCAGAGCGAGATCTACGCCAAGGAAGGCATCGAGCTCGATGTCTCGACGCTGGCCGACTGGGTCGGCGCCAGCGCGGCCACCCTGATGCCCCTGGTGGAGGCGATCGCCGGCCATGTCTTCGCTGCCGAGCGCATCCATGCCGACGACACCACCGTGCCGGTGCTGGCCAAAGGCAAGACGCGCACGGGCCGGCTGTGGGTCTACGTGCGCGACGACGCACCCTTCGCCGGCCGCGCGCCGCCGGCGGCCGCCTTCTACTACTCCCCTGATCGCGGCAAGGAGCACCCCGAGCGGCATCTCGCCGGCTACAGCGGCCTCATGCAGGCTGACGCCTATGCCGGCTTCAATGGTCTCTATGGGCCAGCCCGCAAGCCGGGTCCCATCATTGAAGCCGCGTGCTGGGCGCACGCACGCAGGAAGTTCTATGAGCTGGCCGAGCTGCGCAAGGCCCCGCTCGCCATTGAGGCCGTGCGCCGCATCGACGAGCTGTTCGCCATCGAGCGCGAGATCAACGCGCTGTCCGCGGATCAGCGTCTTGCTGTGCGCCGTCAGCGATCGAGGCCGCTCGCCGACGCGCTCGAAACCTGGATGCGCCAGGAGCGCCGCAAGCTATCCTCCGGCAACCCGCTGGCCAAGGCGATGAACTACAGCCTCGAGCGATGGGCGGCGCTCACGCGCTTCCTCGACGACGGTCGCGTCTGCATGAGCAACAACGCGGCCGAGCGTGCCCTGCGCGGCATCGCCGTCGGGCGACGCAATTGGACGTTCGCCGGTTCCGATTCCGGAGGCAGGCGCGCGGCCGCTATCTACACCCTCATCGAGACCGCCAAGCTCAACGACGTCGACCCCCGGGCCTGGCTCGCCGACGTGCTCGCCCGCATCGCCGATCACCCGGCCAGCCGCATAGCCGAGCTGTTGCCGTGGAACTGGAAGGCCGCGAGGATGCAGCCGCAGGCGACAGCCGCCTGATCACTCCTAACATCCCCTGCGGTGCTCACCGGATGCGTAC
>DATLZB010000023.1:0-3562 GCA_035574175.1 Hyphomicrobiaceae bacterium | reverse complement strand
CGATCCCAGAATTACCGCCACGCGCCCTCTGCGCTTCTTCGCCTACACCTGGGGCGAGGTTTCCTCCCTGCCTGCCGACACGCAGATGGGCGTCGTGCAGGCCTTCAAGCGCTGGGGCCTTCCCGTCAATCCGCGCATGCGGCTTGCGCACTCGACTGACGAGCTGATCGCCTTCTATCGCGAGATCGCCCTCGAGCGCGCCTCTCTCGGCTACGACATCGACGGCGTCGTCTACAAGGTCAACCGGCTCGACTACCAGGAGCGGCTGGGCTACGTCTCGCGCTCACCGCGCTGGGCACTTGCCCACAAGTTCCCGGCCGAGCAGGCGACCACCGTGCTGCGCGACATCGAGATCCAGGTCGGGCGCACGGGCGCGTTGACGCCCGTCGCCAAGCTCGAACCCGTCACCGTTGGCGGCGTCGTGGTGTCGAACGCCACCCTGCACAACGAGGATGAGATTGCGCGCAAAGACGTGCGCATCGGCGACACGGTTATTGTGCAGCGGGCGGGCGACGTCATCCCGCAAATCGTCGGGGTGGTGAAGGAGAAGCGGCCCCGCGGCGCCAAGCCGTTTGCCTTTCCGACCGTCTGCCCGGCCTGCGGCAGCCACGCCGTGCGCGACCGCGATGCCAAGACCGGCCGGCAGGAGGCCGTGCGCCGCTGCACCGGCGGCCTCGTCTGTCCGGCCCAGCGCGTCGAGCGGCTGAAGCACTTCGCCTCGCGCAATGCCTTCGACATCGAAGGGCTGGGTGACAAGCACATCCAGGCCTTTTACGACGATGGGCTCATCACGTCGCCGCCCGATATCTTCCGGCTCAAGGCGCGCGCTTCCGACCTCGAGAAGCGGGAGGGTTGGGGCCCGCAATCGGTGAGGAAGCTCTTGGCCGCCATCGACGCGCGGCGCAAGATCGGCCTCGACCGTTTCATCTTTGCCCTCGGCATTCGCCATGTCGGCGAGACGACGGCTCGGCTGCTCGCCCGCGCCTATGGCGACATCGACACGTTCCGCAGCGCCATGATCGAGGCCGCCAAGGGCAAGCAGACCGAGGCCTACCAGGACCTCGACGCCATCGAGGGCATTGGTGAGACAGTGGCGGAAGCGATGGCAGAATTCTTTGGTGAGCCCCACAACCTGCAAGTGCTGGACGCTCTGCTGCGCGAGGTTACGCCCCAGCCGCTCGCCGCCGTCGACCAGGGTTCGCCCGTGGCCGGCAAGACGGTGGTGTTCACCGGTTCGCTCGAACGCATGACCCGCAGCGAGGCCAAGGCCCAGGCCGAACGGCTCGGCGCCAAAGTGGCAGGCTCCGTGTCGAAGAAGACCGACTACGTTGTCGCGGGGGCCGAAGCGGGCTCCAAGCTCGCCAAGGCGCGCGAACTGGGCATCAAGGTGCTGAGCGAGGACGAGTGGCTCGCCCTCATCGCCAAGCGCTAACGCATTTCCGCCCTACCCTTCCAGCGGGCGAACAGTGCCTGCGTATCGCCCCAGCTTCTGCGGTCGATCTCCGTGAAACCTTCTGGAAGCGCCGGTATCGCGCCCTTGCGCTCCTCGAGCACCGCCACGGCGTCGCCGGCGAGCCATCCTCCCGCGGCGGCCGAGGCGAGCGCGCGTTCACCGAGCCCCTTGCCGTAGGGCGGATCGAGAAATACCAGGGTGAAGCCCCCGTGCTTGCCCGCGGGTCCGAGGCTGGTTGCATCCCGCCGGAACACTCGGGTGCGGCCGGTGAGCCCCAATGCCTCGATGTTCTGCCGGATCAGTGCTCGTGCCTCCGCATCCTCCTCCACGAAGAGGCACATCGCCGCTCCCCGCGACAGCGCCTCCAGCCCCAGCGCCCCCGTGCCCGCGAACAGGTCGAGCACGTTGGCGCCTTCCAAGGAGAAGTCGGCTATTCCGTGCACCAGGATGTTGAACACGGCCTCGCGCACGCGGTCAGAGGTCGGGCGCAGGCCCGCGTGCTTCGGCCCGGTGAGCATGCGGCCGCGGAAGGTGCCGCCCACGATCCTCATCAAGCGCCTTGTTCCTTGAGGATGCCGAGTTCGCGCGCACGTCGCTGCCCGAGCTGGTCGATCAGCACCCGTCTTTTGACTGGTTCGACTTCGCCCGGCTTGAGGTCGAGAAGCTGGAACGGCCCGAACGAGATGCGTATGAGGCGCGACACCTCCAGCCCTAGTGTGGCGAGCACCTTGCGCACCTCGCGGTTCTTGCCCTCGCGCAGTCCGATTGTCAGCCACACGTTGGCGCCCCTTTCGGTATCGAGCTTGGCCTCGATCGGTCCATAGTTCATCCCATCGAGCGTGATGCCGTCCTTCAGCTTGTCGAGCCCATCCTGACTGATCCGCCCCCGCGCCCGCACGCGGTAGCGCCGCAGCCACCCGGTCGAAGGCAACTCGAGATGCCGGGCGAGTGCCCCGTCCGTGGTGAGCAGCAGCAGCCCCTCCGTGTTGAAGTCGAGGCGCCCCACCGAGATGACGCGCGGCAACCCGGGCGGCAGATTGTCGAATACCGTCGGCCGCCCCTGCGGGTCGCGATGGGTGGTGACGAGCCCGCGCGGCTTGTAGTAGCGCCACAGCCGGACGGGCTCGGGTTCGGGTAACGCTTTGCCGTCCACCGTGATGCGATCGTCCGGTCCCGCATCGTATGCAGGCGTAGTGATGAGCCGCCCGTTGACGGCGATCCGTCCTTCCGCGATCCAGCGCTCCGCTTCCCGCCGCGAGCACAAGCCGGCCCGTGCGATCGCCTTGGCGATGCGCATGATGCCGGACTTCCGCCCGTGCGACTCCCGCTTGGCCGCTCCGGGCGCGGCCGGTTGTTGACCGGGCGATGGTTTGGGCATGTGATGTGAACGCATCTTGAACGAGAGGACTATATGGCACCGCGCCAAGAGCGAAGCTACATGGACGAGGCGCTCGCCGAGGCGCTCGCCGCCGAAGCGCTGGGCGAAGTGCCGGTGGGCGCCGTCGTCGTCGCTCCCGGCGGTGCGATCGTTGCGCGTGCCGCCAACCGCACGCGCCAACTTGCCGATCCAACCGCCCACGCCGAGATGCTCGCCATCCGAGAGGCGTGCCGAAAGGCGGGGGCCGAGCGCATTCCCGGCCATGACCTCTACGTCACGCTCGAGCCCTGCGCCATGTGCGCAGCCGCCATCTCTTTCGCGCGCCTCCGCCGCCTCTACTACGGCGCCGCCGACCCCAAGGGGGGCGGCGTTGAGCATGGCGCCCGCGTGTTCAGCCACGCGACCTGCCACCATGTGCCCGAGATCTATGGGGGGATCGGGGAGGCGGAGGCGGCCGCCCTGCTGCAGAGGTTCTTCGCAGCGAAGCGCATGAGCGGCCCCTGATCCACACCGAGCCCGCTGAGCCTTTTATCTGCAACAACAGATCCTTAAGCCGCCGAGGCTAGGCTCGCTCGGTCCGGCGGCAGCCGGACGGCATTTGGCGGACTGGTGCGGGGTTTCGAAATGTGGGCCGTTGGGGCGGGCGACGTCGGGCAGCTCGTAGCGCTGGCGATGACGGCCGCGCTTTCCGGCGTCATCGGGTTCGCGCTCGCCAGCGGCGCCCGCCGCAC
>DATLZB010000022.1:0-2955 GCA_035574175.1 Hyphomicrobiaceae bacterium | reverse complement strand
GAGCTCAAGCCCGCGCCGCAGCCCCGCCGTGTCCGCGAGGCACATTCCTGAGGCCGTGTCGCGCGGGTTTCTCGGTCCTCCCCGCCCCGTCGTCGCGACGCCGCCCGCGCCGGCATGACGGAGTGGGGAGCGTAGCAAGAGCAAGCGGCCCCTGACGTGGATGCCGGCCTGCGCCGGCATGACGGGGTTGCTTGGGGCGCACGGTTGCGTCTCTCTCAACCGTCATCCCGACGTAGGTCGGGATCCACGCCAGCTTCGGCGCGCACGCGGCCGATGGCAACGCGCGCCCGGACGAGGCCGCGAACAACCTCGACCGTGGAGCAAGCGGCCCCTGGCGTGGATGCCGGCCTGCGCCGGCATGACGGGGTTGCTTGGGGCGCACGGTTGCGTCGCTCTCAACCGTCATCCCGGCGAAGGCCGGGATCCACGCAAGCTTCGGCGCGCACTCGGTCGATGCCAGCACACGCCCGGACGAGGCCGCGGACGACCTCGACCGGAGAGCAAGCGGCCCCTGACGTGGATGCCGGCCTGCGCCGGCATGACGGGGTTGCTTGGGGCGCACGGTTGCGTCGCTCTCAACCGTCATCCCGGCGAAGGCCGGGATCCACGCCAGCTTCGGCGCGCACTCGGTCGATGCCAGCACACGCCCGGACGAGGCCGCCGACAAGTGAGAGTCCCAGAGTTGCGCTCCACCGGGAGTGCGTCAGGACGCGCCGCGTGCTGCCAACGCCCTCACGCCACCAGCCGCCACTCGGCAGGGAGAAGGCCCGCGCTCATGCCCTTGCGGACGTAGTAGTTCCACAGTTTCTGAACGTGCCAGTCGCGGATCTCATGGCGGTTGATCTGCTCCATCTCTTCTTTGCTGAGTGGAATGGGCTTGGCCCCTGCCTGCAGGACCTCAATCAGGGCCTTGGCGTTCTCTTTGAAGTGCACCGCATCGACGAGCAGCGCCGGCACCGACTCCGCGACCAGCACCAGGCCGTGCGCGCGCATCAGCGCCGCGTTATGGGGCCCGAGCGTTCGGGCAAGAGCCTGGCCCTGCGCAACGAGCTTGATGTGGCTCGGGTCGGGATGAGTGGGGATGCCGCTCCACCAGCGCACGGCGCGCGAGCGCATGGGCATGAGTTTGACACCGTCCATCATGGTGAAGGCGATGGCAAGATCCATGTGGCAGTGAAGGACCGCGTTCACGTCGGGGCGTGCTTTGAGGATTTCGGTGTGGATCGGCGTCTCCGACGGCGGCTTGCCCTTGCCCTCGATCACCTTGCCGTCCATATCGACCAGCAGCACCGAGCCCGGGCTGAGCTCTGCCCGCGACTCCGCGCCGATCTGGATGAGAAAGGCCTCCCGTCCCGGCACGCGCGCGGAGATGTGTCCCGAATAGTCGAGGATGCCCTCCATCACCAACAGGCGGGTGGCGGCGGCAACCTCCGCCGCAAGGCGCGATGACGCGGCGGGCAGGCTTTTGACGGTGCTGGTCATAGAGGCATGGTCTCCCTCGGCTCAAGTGTGAGGAAAGCGCGTTATGGCACCTCAAGCGGCCCTCGCCAACCGCGCCATTTCGGCCGGATTGAGCGTGCGCCGTGCCGATGGGCGCACCAAGCCGCGCGGAACGTGCACGAGACAGGCGCTACTGTGGCAAGAAACGTGCGCCGAAGCTCCGCTGAAGCCTCGCGAACAGGGCGCCAAGCTGCCCTTTCAGTACCGGTAATGATCGGACTTGAAGGGGCCGGCCACCGGCACGCCGATGTAGTCGGCCTGCGCCTTGGTGAGCTTGGTGAGCTTGGCGCCGATCTTGGCGAGGTGCAGGCTCGCCACCCTCTCGTCGAGGTGCTTGGGCAGCGTGTAGACCTTCCTTTCGTACTTCGCCGCATTGGTGTGCAGCTCGATCTGCGCCAGAACCTGGTTGGTGAAGGAGGCCGACATCACGAACGAGGGATGGCCCATGGCGTTGCCGAGGTTCACGAGCCGGCCCTCCGACAACAGGATGATGCGCTTGCCGTCCGGGAACTCGATCTCGTCCACCTGCGGCTTGATGTTCACCCACTTGAAGTTGCGCAAGGCCGCGACCTGGATCTCGTTGTCGAAGTGGCCGATGTTGCACACGATCGCCCGGTCCTTCATGGCCCGCATGTGCTCCAGCGTGATGACATCGCGGTTGCCGGTGGCGGTGACGAAGATGTCGGCGCGCGGCGCCGCGTCCTCCATGGTGGTGACCTCATAGCCCTCCATCGCCGCCTGCAGGGCACAGATGGGATCGACCTCGGAGACCATCACGCGGCAGCCGGCGTTACGCAGGCTGGCGGCGGAGCCTTTTCCGACATCGCCGAAGCCGCAGACCATGGCCACCTTGCCGGCCATCATCACGTCCGTGCCGCGGCGGATGCCGTCGACCAGGCTCTCACGGCAGCCGTAGAGATTGTCGAACTTCGACTTGGTGACGCTGTCGTTGACGTTGATGGCGGGAAACAGCAGCGTGCCCTTCTTCTGCATCTCGTAGAGGCGCTTGACCCCGGTGGTGGTTTCCTCCGAGACGCCCTTGATGTTGCGGGCAAGCTCGCCGAACCAGCCGCTCCTTTCGCGCAGCGTGCGCTTGATGAGGCCGAACAGGACCTCTTCCTCCTCCGAGCCCGCCTTGTCGAGAAAAGCGGCATCGCCCTGCTCGGCCCTGTAGCCGAGGTGGACGAGGAGCGTGGCGTCCCCTCCGTCGTCGAGGATCAGGTTGGGCGTGCCGCCGTCGCCCCACTCGAGAATGCGGCGGGTATAGCCCCAGTAGTCCTCCAAGGTCTCGCCCTTGACCGCGAACACGGGCGTGCCGCCGGCCGCGATGGCGGCCGCGGCGTGGTCCTGGGTCGAATAGATGTTGCAGGAGGCCCAGCGCACCTCGGCGCCGAGCGCCTTGAGCGTCTCGATCAGTACCGCCGTCTGGATGGTCATGTGGAGGGAGCCGGCGAT
>DATLZB010000021.1:0-3570 GCA_035574175.1 Hyphomicrobiaceae bacterium | reverse complement strand
CGCCGCGCGCTCGGAGGTCGAGTCGTGCAGGGCGCCACGCTCGAACTCGATGACCGACTCCAGGGGGTAGCTGACGCGCTTGGACAGCTTCAGGTAGCGCGGGCCCCGCCCTTCGCTGCGCCAGCGCTGCAGGGTCTTGGGACTCAGGCCCCAGCGCTGCGCGAGCTCGTTCTCGTTGAGGACCCGACGGTCGCCGGGAGACAGACTGTTGATCGCATCGACCGGCGACCGGGTGATGGTGCTTGCCGTTGTCGGCATGGAAGCCTCCTATGACGCTGTTGAGGAACAGGTGTCATTGCAGGCTTCTGGTGGCGAACCTTGGAGGGACCGAATGGCGAACCACGAAGGAACTTCTGGTTCGCCGATGGCCACAAGCACGAACGGCGTGCACGCGGCTCGCCTGGCCGGACTGGATTGGGATGAGGGGGGTGCGACACAGGCTCCTTCGCACCGATGGAGCGCCGACGGGTCGTGCGGCGTCAGCGCCGACTGGACGAATGGCAGACTGTGGTGTTGCGGCCCTGGGACTTGGCGGCATACAGCGCCTCGTCGGCGTGTTGCAGCACCTCATAGAGATCGGCATCGTCGCTGAGCGCAGCGGCGGCGCCGATGCTCACCGTCACTGCCAGTCCACCGGGCCGGGCGCGGGCGATCTCCTCATGCGCCCGCGCGGCCACTACCAGCGCTTGCGAGACGTCCGCGTCGGGCAGCACCAGCGTGAACTCCTCTCCGCCATAGCGAACCACGGTGTCGCTTTGCCGCGCGCAGCGTCGCAGGCACTCGGCCACCCCCGCCAGCACCGCATCGCCCCGCGCATGGCCGTGCTGGTCGTTGATGGCCTTGAAGTGGTCGATGTCGATCATGAGCACCGCATATGGCCTCCTTGGTGCCGGGCGCGATGCCAGCGCCTGCGACAGCGCCTGCAGGCTGCGCCGGTTGCCCAACCCGGTGAGGGGATCATGGGCGGCCAGTTCGGACAGGGTGCGGTTCTCGGCCTGCGTCTGATGGATTTGCCGCTGGAGCTGCCCGTTGAGCAGGCGCAGCCGCGCGTGCGCCTCCTGCAACTGCTCGGCCTGGGATTGCGCGCGTTGCCGGGCCTGGATCAGCGCTTGTTCGAAAGCTTGGCGATCCTCGGCGGCGAACAGCAGCCACAAATACTGCGGCTCGGCGTCGTGTTCCATCCGCTTGGCGCTGACATAAGCCCCCGAGCGCCGGCCGCCTGGCTGCCAGTAGGCAAAGATTTCGACGATGAGGCCGTCGCGGCGCAGCGTGGGCCAGACGTGGGTTTCGAAGAAGATACGGCCGGCGGGCGTGAGCCAGTCGGTCATCGTCACGGCAACATCGCCTTGCGCACCCGGATCGGGCAAGCCCGCCCACTCGGCCAGCCGAGCGTTGTAGCGCCGCAGCACGCCCTGGCCGTCGGTCACCCAACAGGGCGCGGGAATGTCGCTCAGGGGGACGTGGCTCATCAGGGGGGGGCGGCTGGGCTCGCGCCCCGCGCTAATCCTTCAACACTCCGCGCACCGCCTCGATGACCAGGTGGGGGTGGCTCATGTGGGCGCAGTGCCCGGTGACGTCGAGCACCTGCAAGGTGCTGAGCGGCAGATGGGCGTGCAAATACTCGCCCACCGCCAGCGGCGCCAGCGCGTCGCGGGCATGCTGCAAGATGAGGCAGGGGGTGCTCACCCGAGGCAGATCGGCGCGGTTGTCGGCAAAGAAGGTGGCCTCGGCGAAAGTCTTGGCCATCACCGGGTCGGTGGAGCAGAAGCTCTCGCGCAGTCTGGCGCGCGATGTGTCGCTGTCGCCGGCGACCACGGGTGCCAAGAAATCCGCCCAGCCCATGTAGTTGCGCTGCATCAGCTCCAGAAGCTCTTGCAGGTCGCTGCGCTCGAAGCCGCCGACGTAGGGGGGATCGTTGACGAAGCAGGGGTTGGGGCCGATCAGGACCAGGTGCCGGAACCATTGCGGGCGCTCGATGGCCGCCAGCATGGCGATCGAGCAGCTCACCGAATGCGCCACCACTACCACGTCGCGGGTCAATCCGGTGGCCTCGCACACCTCCAGCAGGTCCTGCGCATAGCCGCGCAAATGGCAATAGCGCTGCACCGAAAACGCCGACGGATCGGAGCGGCCCGAGCCGACGTAGTCGAACAACACCTGCCGGTGCCGGCCGGCGAACGCTGGCGTGATATCGGCCCACATGTCTTGATGGCAGCCAAAGCCGTGGGCGTAGAGCACAGGGGTGCCTGGGCCCGCATGGTCGGTGACGTGATTGCGCCGCAGGATGTTCGTCATGGGTTTGAGCTCCCCCTCGAAGGACAGGCCAGCGTCAAACTGGTCGCGTTTCCCACGCCACTATCTTATGGGAAGAACGGAGGTCGTCATGAAAAAACGGCTGGCATGGTCCTGCCTCGCGCTCGCTCTCGCATCGAGCGCTCCGGCGACGGCGGCCCCCAAGACCGTCACGCTTGCCGTGCCGGGCATGAACTGCGCCGCCTGTCCCATCACGGTCAAGAAGGCCCTGGGCAAGGTGCCGGGCGTGGCGAAGACGGACGTGAACCTCGACAAGCGCGAGGCGACGGTGACCTTCGACGACGCGAGGACCGACGTCCAGGCGCTGTTGCGCACCGCCCAGGACGCGGGCTATTCCTCGACGGTAGTCGGGAGCGCGAAATGAACGCCGTCGTCCTCGAATCGACGCTGCACTGCCCGGCGTGCGGGCACGCGAAGACCGAGGTCATGCCCACCGAGGCCTGCCAGTGGTTCTATGAGTGCGAGGCCTGCCACACCGTGCTCAAGCCCAAGCACGGCGATTGCTGCGTCTATTGCTCCTATGGCACCGTGCCTTGCCCGCCCATTCAAGAACGCGGCAAGGCGGACTGTTGCGCCGGCTGAACGTCAGCTTTCGAGAGGCGAGAACCCCAGGACTTTGCGCTGCTCGGCCCAGTCGCGCGGCAGCAGATCGTGCCGGCCACGCAGGGTCTGCAGGTTCAGGTGGCGGGGCTGGCGTCCGTCCAGGATGGCCTCGACGATGTCGGGGGCCAAGAGGGTCAGGCGCAGCACCTCGGCCACCCAGCCGGGCTCCAACTTCAGCGCGCGGGCCAGGTCGGTCGTCGTGGGATAGCGCCCCTCCTCGAGCAGCCGCTTCCAGTAGAAGGCCTTGCCGAGCGTCTTGATCATCGGCGCATCCAGGCCGCCCGCGGTCGCGGCGGCGGACTCGGGCGTCGGCGGGATCAGGAGCTTGCGGTTCTGCCGGCGCTTGATCGTCAGGGGCACCAGGGTCACCCGCTGCCCGTCGCTGACGTAGCTGCGCGCATCGTTGCCGACCTCGACCCGGATCGCGCGGCGGCGGGAGTTCGGCGTCGGATCGGGAGGCGAGCGGGTCATGCCAAGACCTCCTCGGCAGGCGTGCGGCACTCGTCGACCAAGGGATGCGCGCCGATCTCGGGCCCCAATCCCAGCCAGCCGTCCTCGCGCCAGAGGATGTCGAGTCCGTGCTCATGCAGTTGGACCCGCTCGATCAGCAGCCGCGCGATGCGTTGCTGCTCGGCCGGGAACAACTGCGCCCAC
>DATLZB010000020.1:0-12344 GCA_035574175.1 Hyphomicrobiaceae bacterium | reverse complement strand
ATGTCTCCGGGGAGCCGGCCGAGTCCCATGCGCGCGATCAGCGGCCACAAAAGACCCGCCACCACCAGCACGATGCCGAGCAGGATCAGAAATCGCGAGACGTTCATGCGCTTCTCCACCGAAGAAGATGGCGCCGGCGCGGGGCGGCGATCGCGTCGACCGGCCGCGGCTCAGGCGCCGGCTGGAACGGGCTGCCTGCTCCGCTCCGGTGCGCGTCACCGAATAGCGCGGCCTAGCCGCTTCCTTCGGCCGCTGGACGCGCTTAGAACAGCCCCTCGATCTGGCCCTGGTCATTGAGCCTGATCGAGTCCGCGGAGGGCACCTTGGGCAGCCCGGGCATGGTCATGATCTCACCGCAGATCACCACGATGAACTCGGCGCCTGCCGCAAGCCGCACCTCGCGGATCGGCACAACATGATTTGAGGGCGCATTCTTGAGATTGGGATCGGTGGAGAACGAGTACTGCGTCTTGGCCATGCAGATCGGCAGCTTGCCGTAGTTGATCTGCAGCTCCTTGAACTGGTTGCGCACCGCCGTATCAGCAGTGATGTCGCTTGCCCCGTAGAGGCTGGTGGCGATCGTCTTCACTTTGTCCCAGAGCGGGAGGTCGTCGGGATAGAGCGGCTTGAACCTGGACTGCCCGCTGTCGGCGAGCTCTGCGACGTGGCGTGCCAGCCCCTCGATGCCCTTGCTGCCGTTGGCCCAGTGGGTGCACAGGAAAGCCTTCACGCCGACGCTCTCCGCCGCCTGCACCACCGCCTTGATTTCGGCATCCGTGTCGCTGATGAAGCGGTTGATGCCGACCACTGCCGGCACGCCGAACTTCTTCACGTTCTCCAGATGCCGCTTGAGGTTGTCGCAGCCTTTGCTCACGGCAGCGACATTCTCGTTCTTGAGATCGTCCTTGGCCACGCCGCCATGCATCTTGAGCGCGCGCACTGTGGCGACGATCACCGCCGCGGCCGGGGTGAGACCGGCCTTGCGGCACTTGATATCGAAAAACTTCTCGGCGCCGAGGTCCGCTCCGAAGCCGGCTTCGGTCACCACGTAGTCAGCGAGCTTGAGCGCAGTCGTGGTGGCAAGCACCGAGTTGCAGCCGTGGGCGATGTTGGCGAACGGGCCACCGTGGATGAACACGGGATTGTTCTCGAGTGTCTGCACGAGGTTCGGCATCAACGCATCCTTGAGCAGCACGGTCATGGCGCCGTCGGCCTTGATGTCGCGCGCACGCACCGGCTTGCGCTCGCGCGTGTAGCCGACGACGATGTTGCCGATCCGCCGCTCGAGGTCTTTCAGGTCCGTGGCAAGACAGAAGATCGCCATGACCTCTGATGCCACCGTAATGTCAAAGCCGTCTTCGCGCGGAAAGCCGTTGGCCACACCGCCGAGCGAATTGACGATGGAACGCAGCGCCCGATCGTTCATGTCCAGCACCCGCCGCCAGGTAACCCGGCGCGGATCGATGCCGAGGCTGTTGCCCCAGTAGATGTGGTTGTCGATCATCGCGGCCAGCAGGTTGTTGGCCGAGGTGATGGCGTGGAAATCACCGGTAAAATGCAGGTTGATGTCCTCCATGGGCACCACCTGAGAGTAACCGCCGCCGGCCGCCCCGCCCTTGACGCCGAAGCAGGGTCCGAGCGAGGGTTCGCGCAGGCAGCTGATCGCCCGCTTGCCGAGCCGGTTGAGACCGTCACCCAGACCCACCGTCGTCGTCGTCTTGCCCTCGCCGGCCGGTGTTGGCGTAATGGCGGTGACCAGGATGAGTTTACCGTCCCTGTTCTTCCGCAGCGAGTCGATGAAGGCGAAGGATACCTTACCCTTCCATGGGCCGTAGTTGAGGATTGCCTCGCTCGGGATGCCGATCTTCTTGCCGACCTCCGTGATCGGCTTCATCTTTGCTTCGCGCGCGATCTCGATGTCGGACCTCACGGTCATCGGCTTGCCCCCCTGATCACTTTTTGCTGGACGCCGCGGCCTTCGGCGCCGGCGGATCGAACCGGTCGCCGACCTTGAGGCCCGCAGATGCCACATATTCGGCTGCCGGCACCTTCTGTGCACCCGGTGCGCGCACCCGCTTGACGAGAATGCGCCCGCCCTGGGCCGCGACCTCAAAGCCGTCCGCCCCGACCGCCACGATCTCGCCCGGCGTGCCGCCGCCCGGGCGCTTGGCGGAATCGAAGATGTCGAGCTTGCTGCCTTTGATCGTGCTCCAGGCGCCGGGCGCCGGATTGGAGGCGCGAATGAGGTTGTAAACCTCGTCGACCGGCTTTCTCCAATCGATCTCGGCGATTTCCTTCTTGAACCAGCTCTCGTAGGTCTTCTTGGAGTGATCCTGCGGGATCTTCGGCGCCTTGCCTGCGCGCACAAGATCGACCGCCTCCATCATCGCCTCGACGCCGAGCGGAAACAGCTTCTTGAAGTAGACGTCGCCGAGCGTTTCGTCTGGACCGATGGTCACCTTCTTTTGCAGCAGGATCGGGCCCTCATCGAGCCCCTCGTCGGGCCAGAAGATGGTGAGACCCGTCTCCGTCTTGCCCATGGCGATCGGCCAGTTGATCGAAGAGGGGCCGCGATGCAGCGGCAGCAGGGAAGGGTGGTACTGGATGGTGCCGAGCTTGGGTGCGTCGAGCACCGGCTGCGGCACGAACAGCGTGACGTAGGCCATCACGCAAAGATCGGGGTTGTACGACTTCATGAGCTCGAGCGCTTCCGGCGTTTTCCAACTCGTCGGCTGGTGAACGGGCAGCTTCTTCTCGCGCGCGAATACCTTGAGCGGATCTTCCGCCTTGCCCGCTTTGTCGGGCGCGCAGAACACGGCGACGACGTTTTCCTTGCGCTCGAGCAGTTTCTCGAGGACGGCCTTGCCGAACGCGTCCTGTCCGTGGACGACGATGCGCATCGAACTACTCCTCCGTGACCCTCTGTTGGAAGCACCACCGCATCGGGCAGGACGCGGGGCGCCCTACTACTCGGCGGCGGCCTTCTTGGGCGGCTCGGTTGCGCCCGCGGCGCGGATGGCGGCAATCTCCTCGGCGCTGTAGCCGAGCACGTCCTTCAGGATCTCGGTGGTGTGCTCGCCAAGGAGTGGAGAGCGTTTGACCTCGCTCGGGCTGTCCGACAGCTTGATCGGGTTGCCGACGGAGAGGTACTTGCCGCGCGTCGGATGATCGACTTCCACCATCGTACCGGTGGCAAACAGCGACTTGTCCTCGCTGAGCTCCTTCATGGACAGAATGGGGCCGCAGGGAATGTCGTACTTGTTGAGAATCTCCATGGCCTCGAACTTGGTCTTGGTCATCGTCCACTTTTCGATGCGCGCGAAGATCTCGTTCAAGCGCGGCAGCCGCGCTGGGGGCGTGGCGTAATCCGGGTGCGTCTTCCAGCCCGGCTCTCCGATCACATCGCAAATCGCTTCCCACACCGGCGCCTGGGTGATGAAGTAGATGTAGGCGTTGGGATCTGTCTCCCAACCCTTGCACTTGAGGATGCGCCCGGGTTGGCCGCCGCCGGAGTCATTGCCGGCGCGCGGCACGGTGTCGCCGAACGGAATGCCCTCACCGTACTGGCTGTACTCCGTGAGCGGGCCGTGCTTCAGCCGTTGCTGGTCGCGCATCTTGACACGGCACAGGTTCAGCACGCCGTCCTGCATGGCGCAGGTGACGCGCTGGCCCCGTCCGGTCCTGGTCCGCTGATAGAGCGCGGCGATGATGCCGATGGCGAGGTGCAGGCCGGTGCCCGAGTCGCCGATCTGTGCGCCGGTGACAAGCGGCGGCCCGTCGCGGAAGCCGGTCGTGGAGGCGGCCCCCCCGGTGCATTGCGCCACGTTCTCGTACACCTTGCAGTCCTCGTAGGGCCCGGGTCCGAAGCCCTTGATCGAGGCATAAATCATGCGCGGGTTGAGCTCCCTGATGCGTTCCCAGGTGTAGCCCATGCGATCGAGCACGCCGGGGCCGAAGTTCTCCACCAGCACGTCGCAGACCTTAATCAGCCGCTCCAGAACCTCCTTGCCCTTCGGATTCTTGGTGTCGAGCGTGATCGACCGCTTGTTGTGGTTCAGCATAGTGAAATAGAGGCTGTCCACGTTGGGGATGTCCCGGAGCTGGCCGCGCGTGATGTCTCCGGTACCTGGGCGTTCCACTTTGATCACGTCGGCCCCGAACCAGGCGAGGAGTTGCGTGCACGTCGGCCCGGCCTGCACGTGGCTCATATCGAGAATCCTGACACCTTCCAACGCTTTCATCGCACGCTCCGTCATTTCTTTTTCAACACGCTTTGCGGGTTGAGATTGCCAATGCGGCCGCTCTCGCTGCCTGCCGCCGGGTCGATCACCGCGTTGATGAGGGTGGGCTTGCCCGAGTCCATGGCCGCGTTGACGGCGCGTTTGAGTTCGTCCGGCGTCGTCACGTGGGCGCCGGCGCCGCCGAAGGCCTCCATCATTTTGTCGTAGCGCGAGCCCTTGACGAACACGGTGGTGGCGGGATCGGAGCCCCCACCGGGATTGACGTCGGTGCCGCGATAGATGCCGTCGTTGTTGAAAACCACGACGCAGACCGGCAACCTATAGCGGCAGACCGTCTCCACCTCCATGCCGGAGAAGCCGAAGGCGCTGTCGCCGACGACGGCGAGCACGGGCTTTCCTGTCTCGATCGCGGCCGCGATGGAAAAACCCATGCCGATGCCCATCACGCCCCAGGTGCCGACGTCGAGCCGCTTGCGCGGCTGGTACATGTCGATGACGCCACGGGCAAGATCGAGCGTGTTGGCGCCTTCGTTGACGAGGATGGTGTCGGGCCGTTCCTTGATGACGGTGCGCAACGCACCGAGGGCGCCGTGGAAGTCCATCGGCGCCGTGTTCTTCATGAGGCGTGGCGCCATCTTGGCGATGTTCTCCTCCTTTTTCGCCTTGACCGTGCCGATCCAGTCGGCAGGCGGCGCGGGCCACTTGCCGCCCATGCCGTCGGACAGCGCCGATACGCAGGAAGCGATGTCCCCGACCAGGGGAGCGGAGATGGCGACGTTAGAGTCCATCTCCCTGGGCTCGATGTCGATCTGGATGAACGTCTTGGAGTAGGGCTCGCCCCACGTCTTGCCCTTGCCGTGCGAGAGGAGCCAGTTGAGACGGGCCCCGATCAGCACGACGACATCGGAGCTCTGTAGCACCAGCGATCGTGCGGCGCCCGCGCATTGGGGATGCGTGTCGGGGAGGATGCCCTTGGCCATGCTCATCGGCAGGAACGGAATGCCGCTCTTCTCGACGAACGCGCGGACGATGTCGTCGGCCTGCGCGTAGGCAGCACCTTTGCCCAGAATGATGAGCGGCCGCTTCGCCGTCCTGAGGACGTCGAGGGCGCGCTTGACCGCCTCCGGGTGAGGGAGCTGCGCGGGCGCCGGGTCGATCACCTTGATCAGCGACTTTCGGCCCGCTTCCGCGCTCATCACCTGCGAAAGCAGCTTGGCCGGCAGGTCGAGGTACACGCCGCCGGGACGCCCCGAAAGCGCCGCGCGGATGGCGCGCGCCACGCCGATGCCGATATCCTGGGCGTGCAGGATGCGGAAGGCCGCCTTACACAGCGGCTTGGCGATGGCGAGCTGGTCCATCTCCTCATAATCGCCTTGCTGCAAGTCGACGATCTCGCGTTCGGAGGAGCCCGAGATCTGGATCATCGGGAAACAGTTGGTGGTGGCATTGGCGAGGGCGGTGAGCCCGTTGAGGAACCCGGGCGCCGAGACGGTGAGGCACACGCCTGGTTTCCTCGTGAGGTAGCCCGCGATGGAGGCGGCATAGCCTGCGCTCTGCTCATGGCGGAACGAAATGACGCGCATGCCGGCAGCCTGCGCGAAGCGGCCGAGATCGGTGATCGGGATGCCGGGCACCCCGTAGATCGTGTTGATGCCGTTGAGCTTGAGTGCATCGATGACCAAGTGAAAGCCGTCCGTCAGCTCCTCGCCGGTCGGCGTCTTGGTTTCACTGCTCTGGGTCGCCGCGGACATTTCGCTCCCTCCTTCAATCCTTCTCGGTGTTCGCCCGGTCGTTTCGGCTCAGGGTTGCCGCACGTCACACCCCGCGCGCTCGTTTCATTCACCCAATCGGGCCTTCATGGCCCTGCGCCCTCTACAATGGCGCCTGCTATGGCAAGTCCACGTGCTGCTCCACGTGATCGCGCAGCCGCAGCGTGTGCTCAACCACCAGCCGCTGTGCGCGCTCGGTTTTTCGTCCTTCGAGTGCTTCGATGATGTTCATGTGGTCAACGAGCGACCGCCTGGCCCGGTCCCGCTCGAAGATCGTCCGCTGGCGGATGGCACGCACGTGCATGAAGAGACCGTCGGTGATGGTGGCGATGAGCTTGCACTTGCTCATGCGGATGATGGCCTGGTGAAACTTGATGTTGGCGTCGGAATATTCGCCGAGGTGCTCGCGGATCTCTTCCGCACTGAAGAAGTTCTCGTGCAGCTGCCTGAGCTCGGCGATCTCCTCGTCGCTTGCCACATGGGTTACGAGCCGCGCGGCCATGCCCTCAAGGCCCGCCCACACCGTGATCATTTCGAGGATCTCGGCCTTGGTCTTGCGAACGATGTAGATGCCGCGGCGCGGTACGATCTTGACCAGTCCCTCCTGGTCGAGCTGGGCGAGGGCTTCCCGCAGCGGCGTGCGCGATATGCCGAACTGCTGGGAAAGGGCGCGTTCATCGAGCCTCAGCTCCGCATCGGTATCGTAGATGTTCATGCGCACGATGGCGGCCTTGAGCGCCTCGTAGATGCGCGCCTTGAGGCTGAAGCCCTCTTCAATTGGAGAGACATTGAGGATCAGGCTGGCCATAGGGCTGATTGCGGAGCGCTGGGGGCTGTGCTTCGATTGCGACGGAACTGTCTGGTTTCTGGTATACCATACACCAGAGGCCGCGACACCGGCAAGGCGGAACCGGCAAGGGAAGGCTGCAGGGCTGAGCGCGGAGGGACTTGTCGCTTGGCGGGCGACTGGGATTATGCATATGGTATACCACAAACTAAGTGTCCTCGGGGTTCGGGCGATAGGCTCCTCTGCACGAGGGCTGCGCGTTTGACACCAGGCTGCGGCGTGCGCGTCGATGTCGTGCGTGGCGCGGATTGAAGTGTCGGGCGGGGAGGAAGTGCGTCGATGGAAGAACTGACCTCGCTGCTTGAGGGTTTCCGGGTTGCGCTCAGCGGGTACAACATCCTTCTCATGCTCGTCGGCATTCTGCTCGGCGTGCTGATCGGTGTTCTACCCGGTCTTGGCGGGGCCAACGGCGTTGCGATCCTTCTGCCGCTGACCTTCTACATGCCGCCGACCTCGGCCATCATCATGCTCTCTTGCATTTACTGGGGAGCGCTCTTCGGCGGCGCGATCACTTCGATCCTATTCAACATTCCGGGCGAACCGTGGTCTGTGGCCACGACCTTCGATGGCCACCCCTTGGCCCAGCAGGGCCGCGCCGGCGAGGCGCTGACGGCGGCGTTCACGTCCTCTTTCGTCGGCGCGCTGCTGGCGGTCGTCGTCATCACCTTTTTTGCGCCGCTTGTGGCGCGGTTCGCGTTGAGCTTCGGGCCGCCGGAGTTTTTCGCCGTACAGTTCCTCACCTTCGCGAGTTTCATCGGCATAGGGCGGCACTCGCCGTTCAAGAGCCTGGCCTCGATGTGCCTGGGCTTCGCCATGGCCTCCGTGGGGCTCGACATCGTCACAGGTCAGCTTCGCATGACCTACGGCTCAACCGAGCTGCTGCGCGGCTTCGACTTCCTGATCGCGGTGATCGGCCTGTTCGGCATCGCCGAGATCCTGGTCTCGATGGAGCAGGGGCTCTCCTTCCGCGGCGCCAGCGCCCGCATCAATCCGGCCATCGTGCTCGAGACGTGGGCCAAGCTCGGCAAGTACTGGGCCACGGCCTTGCGGGGTACGCTGATCGGCTGCTGGATGGGCATCAAGCCGGGCGGTGCCACCCCGGCCTCGTTCATGAGCTACGCGCTGGCCCGCCGCTTTTCCAAGAACGGCGACAGATTCGGCAAGGGCGAGATCGAGGGCGTGGTGGCGCCGGAGACGGCGGCCCATGCCGCCGGCACCACCGCGCTGCTGCCGATGTTGACGCTCGGCGTTCCCGGTTCTCCGACGGCGGCCGTCCTGCTCGGCGGGCTGCTCATTTGGGGTCTCCAACCCGGTCCGCTGCTGTTCGTCGAGCAGAAGGAATTCGTGTGGGGCTTGATCGCTTCCATGTACCTCGGCAACGTCGCCGGACTGATCGTGGTGCTGACCTTCGTGCCGCTGTTTGCCGCCATCCTGCGCGTTCCCTTCAGCGTCATCGCTCCGATCATTCTCGTTGTTTGCGCCGTCGGCGCTTACACGGTTCACAATGCCTACTTCGAGATTGTTTTCATGGTGCTGTTCGGCATCCTGGGCTATGCCATGTCCAAGCTTGGATATCCTGCCGCGCCGCTCGTACTGGCCCTAGTGCTCGGCGACCAGGCCGAGAGCGCCTTTCGTCAGTCGATGCTGCTGTCGCAGGGCGACATCTCGATTTTCTGGTCCAATTGGCTGGTGGGCAGCATCATGGGCCTTGGGGCTTTGCTTTTGCTTTGGCCGGCGGTCAGTGCCATTGTGCGTATGATGCAGGGTGCTCCCGTCGCCAAGACCGGCAGTTGAGTTCCGTTGAGTTGGGCATCGAAAGGCCAGCGACGAAAGGAGGAAACCGGCCGCAATATCCAAGCTACGGGGCAGGGAGTTCCCGAGTCCGTGACAAAGAATGAAGGTAAAGGAGGAAAGCTATGACCCACAAGGGACGGTATCGTCACCTGCGTCCGTCGAGAGTGCTGGGTGGCTGTCTGGTTGCCGCAGCGGCGATGATTGCCGGCGGCGCGGCACAAGCGTGGGAGCCGAGCAAGCCCGTCACTTTCGTGATCCCGGCCGGCACCGGCGGCGGCGCCGACCAGATGGCGCGCTTCATCCAGGGCGTGACGGCCAAGCACAACCTGATGAAGCAGCCGTTCGTCGTCGTCAACAAATCGGGCGGTGCCGGCGCGGAGGGCTTTCTCGACGTTAAGGGAAGCCCCGGCGATTCCCACAAGATCATCATCACGCTGTCGAACCTGTTCACCACGCCTTTAGCCACCGGCACACCGTTTTCCTACAAGGACCTGACCCCGGTTGCCATGCTGGCCCTCGACCAGTTCGTGCTCTGGGTGAATGCCGATTCGCCCTACAAGACCGCGAAGGAGTACATCGAGGCGGTCAAGAAGGGTGCCGACAAGCAGTTCAAGATGGCCGGTACCGGCTCCAAGCAGGAGGACCAGATCATCACGGCGGCGCTTGAGCGCGTGACCAAGCCCAAGACGTTCACCTACGTGCCGTTCAAGGGCGGCGGTGACGTGGCGGTCCAACTCGTCGGCGGGCACGTCGACTCCACGGTCAACAATCCGATCGAGGCGGTTGCCCATTGGCGCGCCGGCAAGCTGCGGCCGCTCTGCATCTTTGACGGCAAGCGCAGCACCTACACCGCCAAGGTGACCGACAAGATGGCCTGGAGCGACATTCCGACCTGCAAGGAGTCGGGCGTCGATGTCGAGTATCAGATGCTGCGCGGGATCTTCATGTCGCCCGGAGTCGGCAAGGAAGAGGTCAACTTCTACGTTGACCTGTTCAAGAAGGTCAGAGAAACGCCGGATTGGAAGGAGTTCATGGAAAAGGGCGCCTTCAACCAGACCTTCATGTCCGGCGACCAGTACGTTAAATGGGTGGCCAATGCAGCCAAGCTGCACGAAGACCTGATGAGGGAAGCGGGCTTCCTCGCCAAGTAGCAACAGGATGAAGCGGCCGGGACCTCGGCAAGGGGTGCCGGCCGCACTTGATCCGAAATCAGAGCCATGCACCAGCAAGAGCAGAACGCCGACAGTCCCAAGGTCGTCTCGAACCGGGCGATGGATATCGTCCTGGCCCTTGTCTTCTTGGCCGCGGCCTTGCTCGTCATTGCCGACTGCGTGCGCCTCGGCTTCTCCTGGCAGGAGGGCGTGGGCCCGGCCGCCGGCTTCTTCCCCTTCTATATTGCCCTGATCCTCGCCGGCGCGAGCCTCGTTAACCTGGTGCGGGCGATCGCCGATCGGGAAGCCTCGGGTAAGGCATTCGTCACGCGCCCCTCGTTCGCCCGGGTGCTCGCCGTTCTCATCCCCCTTGGCGTGTTCGTTGCTGCCATCGGTTTTCTTGGAATCTACGTGTCGGCGGCTCTCTTCATTGTTCTTTTCATGATGTATTTCGGGCGCTACGGCCTACACAAGGCAGTGCCGGTTGGCGCCGGTGTGTCGATCGCTCTCTTTTTCCTGTTCGAGAAGTGGTTTCTCATTCCGCTGCCCAAAGGACCGCTCGAGGCGTACCTCGGCTACTGAGGGCGCGCCCCGCAGCATACGCGCTGGCATCTCGTCCGGAATCTTGCGGCGGCCTCTGTCGCAAGCGGTTGGCATATGGTATACCAGAAGCGCAGCCGGACCGACGCCCATGCACCTTTACGAGTTTCAGGCCAAGGAGCTTCTGGCACGCTCGGGGATTGCTGTTCCGCGCGGCAAGGTGGTGGATTCGGGTGCTGCTGCGGAGGCCGCCGCGCGCGAACTCGGCTGCCAGCGCTTTGCCGTGAAGGCGCAGATCTTGGGCGGTGACCGCGCCGCCCATGGCGGCGTTGTGCTGGCCTCCAGCCCGGCCGAGGTTCGCTCCGCCGCCGAGGCTCTGATCGGCAGACGGCTCGTTACTTCGCAGACCGGTCCGCGCGGTTCCGTTGTGAAGCTGGTCTATGTGGAGGAGGCGATCGAGGACGTGCGCCACCTCTATGCGGCGGTGGCGCTTGACCGCGCCATCGGGCGCACCGTGCTGCTCGCCAGCGATCGCGGGGGGGACGACATCGAGCAGCGGGCCGCTCGTGACCGGTCTCTCATTCGGCGCGCCGTGCTCACCATCGGCAGCCGCTCGGTCAGCGGAGACTTCGACGGGATGGCGCGGCAAATCGGTCTCGCCGGAGCCGCGGCTGAGGGTGCCGCCAACCTGTTCCGAATACTCGCCGACACTTCCGTCAAGCTCGACGCCCTCATGCTCGAGGTCAATCCGCTGGCGCTCGGGGCGGACGGCCGCCTGACCGCGCTCGATGCCAAGCTCGCCATCGACGACAACGCGCTCCATCGCCAGCCCGAGCTCGCCCAATTGCGAAACTACTTCGAGGGCGAGGAACGCGGGCCCGCCGAGCAGGAGGCCCAGCGTCATCATATCAACTATCTGCCGATGGAGGGCAGCGTGGGCATGGTGGTGAACGGCGCCGGCCTTGCGCTCGCCACACTCGATCTCATCTGCGATGCCGGCGGCACGCCGGCCAACTTCATGGACATTCGCACGACCGCCTCCAGCCTCGACATCGCCTACGGTCTGCGCATGATCCTTACCAACCGGAACGCGCGATCCGTGCTGGTCAATATTCATGGAGGCGGCATGCAGCGCTGCGATACTGTCGCCGAAGGCATCGGCATCGCCATGCGCAAGGCCGAACGCCGGCTGCCGCTGGTCATCTGCATGGCTGGCAACAACGCGGACTTCGCCCGCACGGTGCTTGCCAATACCGGCGTCCGCTACATCGCCTGCAAGGATGCCTGGGAGGCGGCGCAGACTGCGGTGAGACTGGCGGCCGGGGAGGCGCAGTGATGGCCGTCCTGCTCAACGCCGATACGCGCGTGATCTGCCAGGGCATGACCGGTCGCGCAGGAAGTTTTCACACCGCGCGTATGCTTGCCTACGGTACCCGCGTCGTCGGCGGTGTGACGCCGGGCAAGGGGAGAACGCGTCACCTCGATCTTCCCATGTTTGACACGGTCAAGGCGGCAGTTGCCGAGACCGGCGCCAACGCCACCCTGATTTTCGTCCCGCCCGAGCGCGCTGCGGATGCCATGCTTGAGGCCATCGAGGCGGAGGTGCCCTTGGCCGTCTGCGTTACCGAGCGCGTGCCGGTGCTAGACATGGTGCGCGTCAAGCAGGCCCTGGAGGGTACCATCACTCGTCTCGTCGGCCCCAACTCACAGGGCGTCCTGGCGCCGGGTGTGGCGCAGGTCGGCGTCATGAGCACCGTGCATGCGAGGCGAGGCTCTATCGGCATCGCCTCCCGCTCAGCGTCGCTGACGAGCGAGATCGTGGCGCAGACAACGCGGCTCGGTCTCGGCCAGTCGACGACGGTTGGCGTGGGCGGCGATCCCGTGCACGGCCTCGACCTCAAAACTTGCGTGGAGCTGTTTCTGGCCGACGATGAGACGCAGGGCATCATCGTGGTAGGCGAGATCGGCGGTGTGGAGGAGGAGCAGCTTGCGGATATGATCG
>DATLZB010000019.1:0-7019 GCA_035574175.1 Hyphomicrobiaceae bacterium | reverse complement strand
GTTGCGCTTGCGCGGCGCCTTCGAGATGCAGGTCACTCCCGCCGCCAAGCTCACGTTCGGCGCCGGGACCAACTATGCAACCGACGAGTACATGGACGCCTTCTTCAGCGTGACACCGGCGCAGTCGGCCAACTCGGTTGCGAGCCTGCCAATCTATAACGCCGATGCCGGCTTCAAAGACGTGTTCCTGTCGCTGACCGCAGCCATGCAGCTCGATCAGCGCTGGGGCCTGATCCTCAGCGCGACCTATGCCCAGCTCATCGGGGATGCCGGAGACAGCCCGGTCATCGAGACGCAGGACCAGTTCACCGGCACCGTTGCGGTCACTTACAAGCTCTACTGAAGGGCGAACGTGTCCCACCGCGGCATCGGCGCGAGCCGAGGCGGTCGTCGCGCGGCACAGACCGCCGGCCGTTTCGGCCTCTCCGCGAAGGCGAGGCCAAGCCGTCCGAGCCCTGATCAGCCGACGGCGTCGCGGGCGCTTTGACTAGCCTCGTTTCGTGGGCCGAGTCATGGAGATGGACGGCGCGGTTGACCGATGCGGCGGTCGGGTGCACGCTGACGGCAAGCAGCCTTGAGCTGCTGTGAACTGGTCATGTCATTGAAAAGCCGGCCACAACCGAATGGGCCGGTAAAAGGGAGGACTGGCCATGACGGTCTCAATCGCAGTCCATCGTCGGCGGCAGCTGGCACTCGTACGTGCGGCCCGGGTTGCGGGCCTCATCTCGGCGATCGCGCTATGGAGCCCAATGGCGGCGTCGGCGGCCGACTTCTACCAGGGCAAGACGATCTCTATCATTGTCGGGACGGCCCCCGGCGGCGGTTACGACACCTACGCGCGCACCATCGCCCGTCACTGGGGCAGGCACATCCCCGGCAAACCCGATTTCGTCGTCCAGAACATGCCCGGCGCGGGCAGTGCGAAAGCTACGGAGCATGTCTACAGGCTGGCGCCCAAGGACGGCACCACGCTCGGGGCCGTGTTCCCGGGGGCCATCGTGGGGCCGTTGTTCGATGCGCGAACCGCGGACCGCTACGATCCAACCAAGATCGCCTACATCGGCAGCGCCGACAACTCCACCCGCATATGCGCCACGTTCAAGACTTCCAAGATCGCCTCGGTCGAGGATGCGCGGAAGATGGAGGCGACGCTCGGCGCGACGCAGGCGGGCGGTTCGACCCGCGATTATGCCTACATGCTGAACGCGCTGGCCGGAACCAAGTTCAAGGTGGTCACCGGGTACACGGGCTCCGCCGACGTCGCGCTGGCGATCGAACGCGGGGAGGTGGACGGCTTGTGCGGCTACGACTGGACAAGCCTCAAGGCGACGCAGTCGGACTGGCTCAAGGGCAACAAGGTCAACCTGCTCGTCCAATTCGCCATGGAGGCGGATCCTGAACTGGAGAAGATGGGCGTGCCGCTGATCTGGAAGTTCGTCGAAGGACAAAACAAGGAAGTGGCCGAACTGATCGTCGCACAGCAGGTGTTCGGCAGGCCCTACATCGCGCCAGCGGAGATTCCGGCGGAGCGGCTCGACATCCTGCGCAAGGCGTTCATGGCAACGCTCAACGACAAGGAATTCCTGGCCGACGCCGAGAAATCCAAGCTGGCGATCGAGCCTGTCGACGGCGCGACCGTTCAGAAGCTGGTGCAAAAGCTCTATGCGGCCAAGCCCGCCATCGTGGAGCGCGCCAAGGCGGCGATCGCGCCGCCCAAATGAGGCAAACCCGAGCGCCGGCAATACCGCAATATGTCGAAGCCGGCGCTAAATCAGCCTCAATCCCCTGAAGCTCACGTGACCCTCGCGGCCAACGATGATGTGGTCATGGACGGTGACGCCCAATGGGCGGCCAGCATCGATGATGAGTTTGGTCATGTCGATGTCCGCGCGCGATGGGGTGGGGTCGCCCGAAGGGTGATTGTGCACCAAGATGATGGCGGTGGCTGAGAGCTCGAGGGCGCGCTTCAACACCTCGCGCACGTACACGGGCGTGTGGTCGACGGTGCCCTCCTGCTGCAGCTCGTCGGCGATAAGGTGGTTCTTCTTGTCAAGAAACAGGATGCGGAACTGTTCGCGGGCCTCATAGCCCATTGCCGCACGGCAATACTCGACCACCTGGCTCCACGAGGACAAGGCCGGCCGCCTCAATATCTCGCTACGCATCAGCCTCAACGCCGCGGCGCGGACGAGCTTAAGTTCCTCCACAACACGGTCGCCGGCGCCCGGCACCTCCTTGATGAGCGGCTCAGGGGCATTGAGCACCTCGGCGAAGGTGCCGAAGCGGTTGAGCAGCCGCTTGGCGAGGTCCTTGGTATCGCGGCGCGGAACGGCACGGAACAGCACAAGCTCCAGCAGCTCGTAATCCGGCAGGGCGTCGGGGCCGCCCCGCATGAACCTGGCGCGCAGCCGCTGGCGATGGCCGACGTAGCCCGGCGCTACCTCGAACAACTCCCGCTGCTTGCCCGCTGGCGCTTCGTCCATCTTGCCGTCGCCGGTCGCCATCGGCTCCTCGCTTCAAACTCAGGCCGACGGATAGGGCGGCTTGTCGAGACCGAGCGGGGAAAAGGTGAACACTTCGCAGCCGTCCGCCGTGACTCCGACGGTGTGCTCGAACTGGGCGGAGAGCTCGCGGTCGCGGGTAACCGCAGTCCAGCCGTCGGCCAGCACCTTCACCGCTGCCTTGCCGAGGTTGATCATGGGCTCGATCGTGAACAGCATGCCCGGCTTCAGTTCGATCCCTTCGCCAGGCTCGCCATAGTGAAGGATGTTGGGCCGGTCGTGGAATACTTGACCGAGCCCGTGGCCGCAGAAATCGCGTACCACGCTGCAGCGCTGCGACTCGGCATAGCGTTGGATGGCGGCGCCGATATGCCCCGTGGTGAGGCCGGGCCGGACGGCATCGATGCCGCGCAGCAGCGCCTCGTAGGTCACATCCATCAGGCGCTGGGCGCGGCGGCTGACGGCGCCCACCGCATACATGCGGCTAGTGTCGCCGTGCCAGCCGTCGAGCACCAGCGTCACGTCGATGTTGACGATGTCTCCCTCGCGCAGTGGCTTGGGACCGGGGATGCCATGGCAGACAACGTGGTTGACGGAGGTGCAGATCGACTTCGGAAAGCCCCGGTAGTTGAGAGGAGCCGGGTAGGCTCCGTGGTCGAGGGCAAACCTGAGTACCAGCTCGTCGAGATACTCGGTGGTGACGCCGGGGCGTACATGGGGCACCAGCATGTCGAGGGCACGAGCCGCAAGCTGGCCGGCCTTGCGCATGCCGGCGAAGGCCGCTGGCCCGTGCAGCTTGATCTGACCCTCGCGCTGGGGGGCGCGGCTGAATTCAAGGTTGGACATGCAGGCTGGTGTTGCCAGGACGATCGAGCGCAGTCGATCACTCGGTCCCAGAATGTAATGCAAAGACCCCGGCCCGCAAGCGCTGGCGGCATGCAGCCGTTAAGACTTGGATGCCACCTTCCCCTCGCCAGCCTCCTCCTCGGACGGGACTTCGGCTGCGGCCTGCTCGGCCATCAGGCGCTGCGCCTGGCCGACCCAGTCCTCCTTCTCTATGCGCCCGTCGAGCTTCAAGGCCTCGTCCAGGTTGGCAATGTCGTCGTCGGAAAAGGCGGCAATCTGCTCGTACTTAAGGACGTTGAACTTCCTGAGCTGCTGCTCAAGGTCGGCGGTGACGCCCTTGATTCGCTTGAGGTCATCGGGCTCGCCCTTCGGCTTCTTGAAGCCCTTGAAGGCTGCGCTCTGGCGCTTGGCGCGAGCGTCGGAGCGCTCGGCGATACGTGCGGACTTGCCGCGCCGGCCGCGCAGATAATAGAGCTTGGCGCGACGCACCTTGCCGCGGCGCACCACCTCGATCTCGGCGATGTAGGGCGAGTAGACGGGAAACACCCGCTCCACGCCCTCGCCATAAGAGATCTTCCGCACCGTGAAGCTCTCGTTGAGCCCGCTGCCGGAGCGGGAGATGACCACTCCCTCATATGCCTGCAGACGCACCGTCTGCTTGTCGCCTTCGCCTTCGATCACCTTAACCATCACCTTGACGGTGTCGCCGGGCTCGAAATCGGGCACGGTGCGCTTGGCGCTGATCGCGTCCATTTGCTCCTTCTCGAGCGCCTGAAGGATGTCCATGGGGCACCTCGGTCGGGTTCGGGCGGCGGTTGGGCTGCCGCTGGGGTGCCAGCGACACTTGCCCGGGCTGTCCGTTCGGGGAAGCTGTCAAGCGGCCTAATAGCCGGAAAATCCGCGGTTGTCGATGGAGGATCGATCAGCGCGACTTGTTGCGCCTTGTCCACAGATCCGGCCGACGTTCACGGGTCAACCGCTCTGCCTCGGCGCGGCGCCATTGGGCGATCCTGGCATGGTTGCCGGAGAGCAGTACCTCGGGGATCGTGCGGCCTTCCCACTCGCGCGGGCGGGTGTACTGGGGGTATTCGAGGAGGCCCTCCGTGAAGCTTTCCTCCGCAAGCGAAGCAACGCTGCCGACCACTCCAGGCAGGAGCCGCACGCAGGCGTCGATGACGACCATGGCAGCGATTTCGCCGCCTGAGAGCACATAATCGCCGATGGATAGCTCGAGGAGCCCGCGGCCGGCGATCACGCGCTCATCGATGCCCTCGAAGCGGCCGGCAAGCAGCATCAGCCCCGGCCCAGCGGCAAACTCGCGCACCTGGGCCTGGTCGAGCAGGCGGCCGCGCGGCGACAGGTAAACGGCAGGAAGGCCGGGGGCCTTGGCGCGGGCGGCGTCGATGGCAGCGCCCAGCACGTCGCAGCGCATCACCATGCCGGCGCCTCCGCCCGCGGGATGGTCGTCGACGGTGGCATGGCGGCCAACGCCGAAATCGTGGATGTCCACGGTCTCGAGTGACCAGATGCCGGCGTCGAGCGCGCTTCCGGCCAGCGAGGCGTGAAGGGGTCCCGGAAACAGCTCCGGAAAGATGGTCAGCACGATCGCCCGCCACGGTGGCCGGCCAGAGCTTTGTGGGAAGTGCGGCACAGTATTCTCGCCGGTTTCAAGTCTGTCGAAGCGCCTCGTCGATCTCGCGGCAGATCGAGGTTGCGGCTGCTGCCGGGTCGACCGCGGCGGTGATCGGACGGCCGACGACCAAGTGCGTCGCGCCGGCCCGGATGGCGGTTGCCGGGGTCGCAACGCGAGTCTGGTCTTGCGGCGCCTCGCCAGCCGGCCTGATGCCCGGCGTGACGATCAGTAAGCCCGCGCCGACGGCGTCCCGAATCGCCGCCGCCTCATTGCTCGAAGCAACAACTCCGTCGAAGCCCGCCGCCGCGGCGAGCTTCGCGCGTGCCACCGTCAGCTCTACCGGAGACAGTCCGGCGATGCCTTGCTCTCGCAAGTCGGCTGCATCGAGGCTGGTCAGCACGGTAACGGCGAGCAGCTTCGTGTCGGCCCGGCCGCGGCCGCGCACGGCGGCTTCCAATGTCTTGCGGTCCTGCCCATGTACGGTGAGGAACTCTATCCCCAATCGCGCGGCATTGGCCGTCGCCCGCTCAACGGTGTTCGGGATGTCGAGCAGCTTCATGTCGAGGAAGACGCGCTTGCCGGTACGAACCAAATCCTCGACAAAGGCGAGGCCGCCTCCCAGGGCGAGTTCGAGCCCAATCTTGTAAATCCCCGCAGCACTACCGAGCGTTCGCACCAACGCCCGCGCCCGCTCTGTGGTCGGCGTGTCGAGCGCTACGATGAGGCGGTCGCTGGCAGGCATCATCGACATCTGGCGGGCTCATGGCCGGCTGGTGGTACCAGGGATGGAGCACGAGCCGGCCAGCCTGTCAAAGCACCAGGCAGATAGGGTGCTCATTCCCCGTGCAGTATCCTAGCCGCGCGGGCGAGCTTTTGGATGAGCGCCTTCAACATCTCCTGCTGCCCCTTGTCCTTCAAGTGCCCCTGCTCGTCAAAGGCTTCGGCGGCGTTGGCAATGGCGACTTGCTCGGGCAGCACGAGCGCTCCCATGCCGAGCGTCAGGCTCTGGCGCAGCGCAATCAGGCCGCGCACAGCGCCGAAACGGCCGGGTGAGGCGCCGGAGATGGCAAACACCCGGGTCTTGTAGACCTGCAACGGCGCCTCGCCCTCCTCGCGGACGCGGCTTACCCAATCGAGCGCGTTCTTGAGCAAGGGCGTAATGCCGGCGTTGTATTCGGGTGAGGCGATGAAAATGCCGTCATGAACCTGCATCAGCGCCTTCAGCTTGCGCGCGTTCTCGGGCGGGCCTTCGCGGGACTCAAGGTCGCCGTCGTAAATCGGCATGGGATAGTCGCCGAGGTCGGCAAAAGTTGCCGGAAGGCCGTTGGCGGTGGCAATCTCAGCACCGAGCCGGGCGAGCCGCTTGTTGAATGACGCCTCCCGCGCACTACCTGCGATAAACAGCAATCGGACTGCCTGATCCATGTGTCGGCCTCAACCCCGGCTTGCACGCAACTTTGCCACGGATTTCCCGGCGCCTTTCGCGGCTGTGCCACGAGCCAATATAGTACGCCATGGTAGCCGTTGGACGGGCACCGGTTGCCTCGGTAACGGGCCCGAGCCACATTTCGTGCCTTAAACGAATCGATTGCCCGCCGAACATGTCACACGAGGAGCCCCCAGCCCGGGACGCCGCAACCGCGAGGGCGCAGCTTGCAGCGGTGGACGAGGCCCAAAGGGCCGCCGGCCAACCGGTGCTGAGCGGCCTGGTCCTGCCGCCGGCTCGTCGGGCTCTGGACCGGAACGAGATGGTGAGCCTCGCGGCGGCAATCGCCATCCACGGCGGTCTGCTGCTCGCAGTCGTACACGGCACTGGGCATGCGATCGTCGGGGGCGGCGGCAGCGAAATCGATGCGATCAACATCGACGTGATCGCCGCCTCTGAAGTGCTCGAGGCTGCCGCCCGCGACCCCAAAGAGCGCACCGCGCCGGTGGCTGCACCCGCGGAGGTAGCGCGGGCGTCGAGCGTGCCCGAGCCGGCCGGCGCCGACCCCGGGAAGGCGCGGCGGGAGGAAACCGTGCTCGGGACGCCCGAAGAG
>DATLZB010000018.1:0-8762 GCA_035574175.1 Hyphomicrobiaceae bacterium | reverse complement strand
GACGTCGGTGCCGCAGATGCCGGCGACCTCCATCTTCATCAGTGCGGCATCCTCCGGCACATCCGGCATCGGATACTCGCGGATCTCGGTCTTGCTCGGCCCCACTCTCACCGCCGCCAGCACTTTCTCGGCCACTGCACTCTCCTCCACTGCCTGTGACTGTCGCGCGCGGCACTCTAGAGCGGGGGAAGATGCGGTCAAGCGGGGCGCCCCTTGCGCCCGCGCGCGAAAGGCCGATGTGTCGCCCTTCCAATCCACGCGCCAGGCTCGACGCGCTCCCCGCTTTGCGGCATAGATCGCCGGATCCTTCAAGCGCAACGTTACAGGGGGAGTGAGAGCGCCGCCATGGCTGGACCCAAGCTCAAGGCCGTCACCCGCACCCAGGGCAACAACCGGGCCCTGAAGGACGGCACGGTAAAGCCCAGGACGTTCGAGTTCGAGTTCGAGGAGGTGGACCCGCTGATCGCCGCCTTCCGCCGCATGGTGCGGGAGAGCGCCTACGACATCTGCGAGATGGCGATCACCACCTACATCTGCGCGCGGGCGCACGGCAAACGCATCACGGCGGTGCCGGTGTTCCTGGTGCGCGGCTTCCACCACGGCGCCATCCTCGTCAACACCAAGGCCGGCATCTCGGGCCCGAAGGACCTCGAAGGCAAGAAGGTCGGCGTCAACCGCGGTTACACGGTCACCACCGGGGTCTGGGCGCGCGGCGTGCTGCAGGACGAGCACGGCGTGGACCTCTCCAAGATCACCTGGGTGCTGTCGGGGGACGAGCACGTGGCCGAGTACAAGGCGCCCGCCAACGTGGTGCCGATCGAGAAGGGCAGGAGCATGGAGGATATGCTCGCCTCCGGCGAGCTCGTGGCCGCCATCGGCGTCGAAACCAAGAACCCAGATATCAAGCCGCTGATCCCCAATGCGTTGGAGGTCGGACTATCGGCCTTCAAGGCCCGCGGCCATTATCCGATCAACCATACCGTCGTCATCAAGGATGAGCTGATCGACAAGTATCCCGAGCTTGCCGCCGACGTGTTCAACGCGTTCGCGCAGTCTAAGCGCCTCTACGTGGAGCGCCTCAAGGAAGGGCGCATCGAAAAGCCGACGGCGGTCGACGACATGCACAAGCGGGTGATGGCGCTCTCGGGCGAGCCGCTGCCCTACGGCATCGAGCCCAACCGCAAGGTGCTGGAGGAGTTGATCGGCCACGTCGTGAGGCAAGGCATCATCAACGCCCCAGTGAAGGTCGAGGAGCTGTTCGCCGCGTCCACGCGCGGGTTGGTCGGCTGAATGCGCGATCGGAGGGAAACGTCCACATGATCATCGACATTCACGGCCACTACACCACCGAGCCGCAGGCCGTGCACACCTTCCGCGACAAGCAACTCGCCGGCCTCGCCGACCCGGCGCGGCGGCCGACCTCGACCGACCTCGGCATCACCGACGAAATGCTCGTGAAGAGTGTCGAGCCGCAGCTCAAGTTCCAGAAGGAGCGCGGTGGCGATCTCACCGTGTTCTCGCCGCGCGCCGCCGGCATGGCCCATCACATCGGTACCGAGGAGACGGGTCAGGTGTGGACGCGCCTCTGCAATGACCTCATCCACCGCATTGCAACGCTGCTGCCCGACAACTTCGCAGCTGTCGGCCAGCTTCCCCAGCACCCCGGCGTGCCGCCCAAGAATTGCATTCCGGAGCTCGAACGCATCGTCAACCAGCTCGGCTTTGTCGGCGTCAACCTCAATCCCGATCCGTCAGGGGGCTACTGGACCGACCCGCCGCTCACCGACCGCTACTGGTATCCGCTCTATGAAAAGCTCGTCGAGCTTGAGGTGCCGGCGATGATCCACGTATCGTCGTCGTGCAACCCCAACTTCCATCACACCGGCGCCCACTACATCTGCGCCGACACGGCCGCCTTCATGCAGCTCGTCCAGGGCAACCTGTTCAAGGACTTCCCCACGCTGAAGTTCGTGATCCCGCACGGCGGTGGCGCGGTGCCGTTCCACTGGGGGCGCTATCGCGGGCTCGCCCAGGAGATGAAGAAGCCGCTGCTGCGGGATCATCTCCTCAACAACGTGTTCTTCGACACCTGCGTCTATCACCTGCCCGGCATCGAGCTGCTGACCAAGGTGATCCCGATCGACAACATCCTGTTCGCCTCCGAGATGCTGGGCGCGGTCAAGGGCATCGATCCGGAGACCGGTCACTACTATGACGATACCAAGCGCTACATCGACCAGCTTGAGGGTCTGAGCGAGGAGAGCCGCTACAAAATCTTCGAGGGCAATGCGCGGCGCGTATATCCGCGCCTCGATCGCCTCCTCACCAAGCGCGGAAGGCCTGCGCGAAGAATCTAGCCACCACAACTCAGGGAGAGTGAAGTTGTCCACCTTACCCCGCCTCAACGGCGTCATCCGCGCCCTCGAATCCGGCCAGCACGCCTTCACGCTGTTTGCCCCCTGCGAGGTCGAGACGGCGATCGAGCTGCAGGCCTCCAAGTACGACGGCGTCATGTTCGAGGCGGAGCACAGACCTTGGGACGCAAAAGCGCTACGCGACTGTCTGCAGTATCTGCTCAACCGTGCCCAGATCGCCAAGGCGGGCTCGGTGGCGCCGGCCATCACGCCCGGCGTGCGCATCCCCGCCAACGGCATCGAGAAGAACCAGTTCCTCGCCAAGCAGGCGCTCGACCTCGGTTGCTACTCGATCATCTTCCCGCACATCTCCACGGTGGAGGAGGCCTACAACGCGGTCGCCGCCTGCCGCTATCCCCGCCTCAAGGACAAGCCGCTCTACGAGCCGGCCGGCATCCGCGGCGACGGGCCGACGCAGGCGGCGCGCTACTGGGGCGTCAGCCAGCAGGAGTACTATCAGCGCGCCGACGTGTGGCCGCTCGCCCCACAGGGCGAGATCCTCGTCGTGATCCAGATCGAGGACACAGTCGGGATCAAGAACTTGCCCGACATGTTGAAGAACGTGCCGGGCATCGGCGTGGTGCTGATCGGTGAGGGCGACCTCTCCCAGGAGCTCGGCTACCCACGCCAGTACGAGCATAAGGCGGTGCTGGAGGCCATGGCCGAAATCGTCGCCACATGCAAAGAGCACAACGTCGTCGTCGGCCACCCGCACGTGGAGGCTGGCAACGCGGAACGCATCATCAAGGAGGGCTACCGCTACCTGATGTGCGCCGCCCCGAGGAGCTTCGCCACGCTGGAGAAGGCGCGCGCACTCGCCGGGCGGAGCTGAAACAGAGCACAGCGGCAAGCAATCGCGCCCCTACCTCTTTTCAAGGTGGGGGCGCAGCACCAAGTGTGCTCCCGACCCATACGGTCGAGGCAAGCCGCAATAGGCGACTTCCGAGACGCCGTTCCGCATCTCAGAACGGCGGTTCAATCCCGCTTGCCGATAGCCACCCGAGTTTCTACTCTGCGCGGAAAGCAACCGATCGCTCAGGGATGGACCGATGCTGAGAAGAGAGCAGAACGACCTGTTGACGCAAACCGGCCCGGACAAGCCGCTCGGCAAGCTCTTCCGCTGTTACTGGCTGCCCGTCCTGCTGGCCGAAGAGCTGCCCGAGAACGAATGCCCGCCGGTCCGGGTCAAGGTGCTCTCCGAGCGCCTGCTCGCCTTTCGCGACACGCAGGGCCGCTATGGGTTGATCGACGAGTTCTGCGCCCACCGCGGCGTGTCACTGTGGTTCGGCCGCAACGAGGAATCGGGCATCCGCTGCCCCTACCACGGCTGGAAATACGACGTCACGGGGCAATGCATCGAGGTGCCGTCCGAACCCGAGGAGTCGGGCTTCTGCAAGAAGATTAAGCTCAAGTCCTATCCGCTGGTGAAGCGCGGGCCGGTGCTGTGGACCTACATGGGGCCGCCCGAGAAGCAGCCGCCGCTGCCCGAGTGGGAATTCGCCATGGTGCCGGCGGAGCAATCCTTCGTGTCGAAGCGCCTGCAGGAGTGCAACTGGCTGCAGGCCATGGAGGGCGGCATCGATTCGAGCCACGTCTCCTTCCTGCACCGCGGCGACCTCTCCTCCGACCCGCTGTTCAAGGGCGCCAAGGGCAACAAGTACAACCTCTCCGACACCAAGCCCCACTTCGAGGTGGTGGAGAGCCCGGGCGGGCTCTACATCGGCGCTCGCCGCAACGCGGAGAACGGCCACTACTACTGGCGCATCACGCCCTGGGTGATGCCGACCTTTACCATGATCCCGCCGCGCGGGGACCACCCCATCCACGGCCATTTCTGGATCCCGATCGACGACGAGAACTGCTGGGCGTGGAGCTACGATTTCCACCCCACGCGGGCGCTCACCAAGGCCGAGGTGGACGCCATGAAGGCGGGCGCCGGCGTGCACTGCAAATTCATCCCCGGTACCTACCGGCCGCTGGCCAACAAGGACAACGACTACCTGATCGACCGCGTCGCCCAGAAGGAGGGCAAGACCTACAGCGGCGTGGCGGGCTTTGCCATCCAGGACGCCTCGCTGCAAGAAAGCATGGGGCCGATCTGCGACCGCACCAAGGAAAACCTGGTGTCGACCGACAACGGCATCATCATGGCACGCCACCGCCTGATGCGGGCGTGCAAGGCACTGGTCGAGAAAGGCGTGACTCCGCCCGGCGTCGATGTCGAGCACCAGAAGGTGCGCTCCGTCTCGATCGTGCTGCCGCCCGACCAGGCCTTCAAGGACGCCGCCCGCGATGCACTGACCGGCGCGCCAGGCAAGGCACACACCACCGTCTAATTCTCCCTCTCCACCTTGGGGTAGGGTGGATGGCGCATGACATCGAGGAGCGCCTGCCCTGCCTTCGCCGGTGCAGGCGCTGGTCCTCTCCCCGCTTCGTGGGGAAAGGGAAACCGGTGGAGCGATACCATGGCCGACATCGTTCCGACGCACAGGCTTACGCACGAGGCGAGCCTCAAGATGCTGTCAGCCGGCGTCGCCAAGGCGAACGAGCTCGGCGTCAAGGTGAGCCTCGCGGTGGCCGATCAGAGCTGCCGCATCATCGCCTTCCTGATGATGGACGGTGCCCGCCACTTCTCGATCATCACGACAAAGCGCAAGGCCATCACCTCGGCCTCGCAGGGCCAACCGACCGGTTACGCCCCGGAGGAAAATGCGCTCAGCATGGCCGTGCGCATGGGGGACTTCACCAACGTGCCGGGCGGCTTTCCCATCATCGTCGAGGGGCAGGTGATCGGTGCCGTCGCTGCCGGCGGGGCCAGGATCGAAGAGGACGTGGCGGTGGCCAAAGCCGCGCTGGGGGCGATTGATGCGAGGTAGGTTGGGTCAAGCCGTCGGCGAGCCGGCGCCGCGTCCGTCGAGTCCCTGTCCAGCGTGATCCCGGCGCACGCCCCTCCCACCCTTTATCGCGACGAAGGTCGGGATCCACGCCAGCTTCGGCGCGCAGTCGTTTGATGGCAACGCGCGCCCAAACGAGGCCGCGGACAACCTCGACCTCGCGCACGCGGCACCTGGCGTGGATGCCGGCCACCGGCCTGCGCCGGCATGACGGAAACGGAACGGGGATGCTGGCCACCGGCCTGCGCCGGTGCAGGCTGCGCCGGCATGACGGGTTTGCTTGAGGCACACGCTTGCGCCTCCCTCCAACGTCATCCCGACGCAGGTCGGGATCCACGCCAGCTTCGGCGTGCACTCGGTCGATGCCAGCACTCGCCCGGACGAGGGCTCGCGCAACATCAAGCGTCGCGCAAGTGGCACTTGGCGTGGATGCCGGCCTTCGCCGGCATGACGGGAATGGGGCGTGGATGCCGGCCGGGGGAACGCGGTCGAAAGGAAAGCGACCCTACTCCGCCGCGGCCTTGCGGGCGAAGACGTTCTCCAGGCACCAGCGCGCTACTTCGCTGCCCGTTGCGAACCACACCCCGTCCGCGCGGCGCATGTGCTGGATGATGGCGCGCAGGGTGGCCCCGCGTCCCGGCCTGCCCGAGATGTAGGGGTGGAACTGGAACGGGCAGTAGGTCGGCGCGCGCTTCGACTCCGCGTGCAGCTCGTCGAACATCCCCTTCCACACGCTCAGCGCATTGAACGGCGTGCCGGCGTCGTTGTTGCGGTGCTGGTAGACGCGCCCATCGCCGAAGGGCTGCCGGGGCAGCTCGACCAGCACCTTGCCGCCCGACTGCCACAAGAAGGGGAGGTCGTGCGAGAACGAGTTGCTGTTCCACAGATAGCCGTGCTCCATCAGCAGCTCAATGCTGTTCGGGCTCTGCGTGCACGAGCGCCAGCCGACCGGGCGCGTGCCGCCGGTGCGCTCCTTAATCATGGCGGTGGCCTTGCGCATGACCTCGTCTTCCTGCTCACGGGTCAGGTCGCGCGCCACCTCGTGGTGATAGCCGTGGCCGGCAACCTCGTGCCCGCCGGCGACGATCGCCTTGACGGCCTCGGGGTAGCGCTCGGCAATCGCGCCGCAGGTTAGGAACGTGGCCTTGACCCCCTCCTCCTGGAGGATCCTCAAGATCCTGTAGACGCCGGTGTGCGGCCCGTACTCGGCCTGGGTGTACTCTTCGTGGTCGAGCTTGCCGTCCGCCATCGGCCGCACGTCCTCGCCGCCCTGGAAATCAAAGGTGAGCGTTACGGCGATCCGGCGGTTCTCGGGCCAAACGAAGCGGCCATCGTGATGGTACTCTTTCAGCATTCGGCGTCTCCCATGAGCCCTGTTCGGTAGGCGACGCACAGTACCCGTCCCATCGGCGAACTCAACCCCCCGGCCGACAGGCCGTCACGGTCGCCGCCGCGCCAGCGGATGGCGCTCGTGCACCAGACGCTTCAGCCGCTCTTGGAGAACATGCGTGTAAATTTCGGTGGTCGAAATATCGGCATGGCCCAACAGCTGCTGCACCGAGCGCAGGTCCGCGCCGCGGTCGAGCAGGTGGCTGGCAAAGGCGTGGCGCAGCACGTGCGGACTCACCCGTTCCGGATCAAGCCCCGCCGACTCGGCCAGCACCTTGAGTTCCTGCCCCAGCCGCTGGCGGGTGAGGTGGCCCGCCGCGCTCTTGGACGGGAACAGCCATTTGCTTCTCCGCGCAAGGACGGCGCCCTGCTCAGCCGGCTCGGCCGCGGCCAGGTAGCGATCGAGCGCGGCGCGCGCAGCCGTATTGAGTGGCACCAGCCGCTCGCGCCCGCCCTTGCCTTTGATGGTGAGCAGGCGCGAATCGCCGTCGAGCACGCTTCTTGGCAGCGACACCAACTCGGAGACGCGCATGCCGGTCGCATAGAGCATTTCGACGAGGCAGTGCAGGCGAAGCGCGCGTGTGCGCTCGACGCCGCTCAGACGATCGGCCCCCGTCCGCGCCGCAGCGAGCAGGCGCTCCACCTCAGCAACCGAGAGGATCTTGGGCAGCGCGCGGGTCTGCCGCGGCCCGCTGAGGCGCGCCGCCGGGTCCTCGGCAATGTGGCCCTCGGCGCTCAGGAATTTGTAGAGCTGACGCAGCGTGGAGAGCCGCCGCGCGCGCGAGGCGGGCGCAAGACCGGCATCCGAAAGCTCGCGCGCGAAACGGGCGAGATCGGCGGCAGATGCCGTCCGCAAGGTCAGGCCGTTCCGAGCGAGGAAGGCGCCGAACTGCTCAAGGTCGCGCCGGTAGGCGTCGATGGTGTTGGCCGTGGCGCCGCGCTCGGCGGCCATCATCTCCAGGAAACCGGCGACGTCGCCGTCGGCCATCGCCTGCGTCATTGGTGAGCGCCTTCAGTTGTGCACTGTACGCGGCCAGGCGGCGAACAGCGCCTCGAAGCCGATCCGGCGCGCATCGCCCTCCAGGCCGACCTGCTTCAGGGCGCGGATGGTGTCCGCAAGCGCAATGATGTGAGCACCCTCCGCACCGCCCGGGCCGAGCGCACGGATGGCGAGCAGCATGGCGCGGTCGCGATCGCCGCTCCTGGCGGCGCCCTGCAGCTCGGACAGCACGCCGGTTTCCGGCAGGTGGCCGCCGGGCTGCGGGTTGCGGCCGGCGGCCTCCCACAGCCGCATCGGCACCTGGTAATCGAGCGCATCGAGGACAGTGGCCAGCCGGACCAGCGCGTCCGCATTGAAACGCCCGCGCAAGGCCAGCTCCTCGAGGACGCCCAGGTATTCGCCGCGGCGCCAGGCGGGCGCCCGATCGGCGATGTCGATCAAGGCAAGCCAATGCCCAAGGCCGTCCGACCCGCGCCGCTCGATGCCGCCGAACGCAGCCCAACTTGCCGCGCGCTCGAAACGGCCGGCGGCGAGCAGCGCCTCCACGGCCGTCTCGGCGAACCAGCCGATCTCCTGCGCCGGCGCCATCGTCTCAACGGGCGCGGCCAGCACGGCCAGAACCGGCAGGTAGAGCCCGGCGCGGCGCGCCTCATCGGCCAGCGCGCGCACCGCCCGTGCCTTCCTCAAGGGAGAGCGCTCGCTCTCCGCCGCCTGGAAGAGGAGCGCCCGCCGCAGGCCGGGGGGCACACGGGCGGAAAGCGGCTGCGCCAGGTCGTTGGCGGCGAAGGGCGGGCGGCGGTAAGCCTCGGCCAGCCGGCGCGGCTCGACGACGTTGATGCGCGCTGCCGCCTCGGCGGCGGCAACCTCGAGATCCGGGTCGATCTGCGGCGAAAGAACAAGGGCGGCGAGCAGCGCGGGCTCGGCCCGTTCAGCGAGCTCCGGCGCGATCGCCACGCCGGCGAGGCGAAGCAGGCGATAGTCGAGCGGAGAGAGCCGGTCGTCGGCGGAGGGGCGCGCCTTCTGCCCGAAGGCCACCGCCTCCAGTGCGGCCAGCGTGTGGGGGGG
>DATLZB010000017.1:0-4517 GCA_035574175.1 Hyphomicrobiaceae bacterium | reverse complement strand
CGTCATTGCGCTCTTGTTGCTGGCTCCGCCGCTCGCTACGTTCGCCCTCCGGTTTGGACCGGCCGAATATACCGCGCTCTTGTGCTTGGGCTTGGTGCTGCTCGCCTACCTTAGCGGCGGCTCGACGTCGAAGTCGCTCGCCATGGCGGGGCTCGGGCTGCTGATCGGTACCATCGGCATCGACACGATGACCGGCTATCTGCGGTTCGACTATGGCGTGCGCGAGCTTTCCGACGGGCCCGGCGTGGTGCCGGTGGCGGTGGGGCTGTTCGGTCTGTCGGAGATCATGGCAACGACGGCCAGGACCGCACCGGCCGCTGTTCAGCGCCTGCGGCTGTCCGAGCTGCTGCCGTCGCGCGAGGAAATGGGCCAGTCGGCGGGTCCGGTCGCCAGGGGCACGGTGCTGGGGTTCCTGGTCGGCATCATTCCGGGCTCGGCGCACATCCTCTCCTCGTTCGTCTCCTACAGTGTGGAGCGCGCCCTGTCGCGACGGCCAGAGGAGTTCGGCAAGGGGGCCGTCGCCGGTGTGGCGGGGCCGGAATCCGCCAACAATGCCGCCGCCTGTGGCGCCTTCGTGCCGATGCTGGCACTCGGGGTGCCGTCGGGGCCGATTCCGGCGGTGATGTTGGCGGCTCTCATGGTGCACGGTGTAGGCCCGGGTCCGCGCCTCATCGAAGAGCAGCCGCAGCTCTTCTGGGGCTTCATCGCCAGCATGTATGTCGGCAACCTCGTGCTGCTGATCCTAAACCTGCCGCTCGTCGGGCTGCTCGTGAATCTGCTGCGTGTGCCTTACGCCTATCTCTATCCCGCGATTGCGCTCATGTGCTTGGTCGGCGTCTACGCCGTGAACCAGAGCATCGTCGACGTGTGGATCATGATTGTCGCCGGCGTGGCGGGATACGGCTTGAGAAAGCTCGGTTTCGAGGTGGCGCCCATCGTGCTCGGGCTGATCATCGCGCCTATGCTGGAGCTCAGTTTCCGTCAAGCGCTGGCGCTCTCCAACGGCAGCTACGCCATCTTCGTCGAGCGGCCGATCGCAGCCACCATGCTGGTGGCCGTCGCTGCGGTCATGCTCATCAACCTCCAGGCGGCGATCCGCCGGGCCGACTGGCGTCGCCGGTTGGGGCTCGCAGCAGGCCAGGACCCCGCGCCTTAAAGCGCTGACAAGGAACGGCGGTATCACGCTTTCATTTGCCCCCGGCATGGGGCAACAAGAAGAGCATGGCGTCCGCAATCGATCTTGCGAGCTACAAAGACACGCTCATCGTGCTGGGCACGACTGCCGTGGTCGTGCCGCTTATGCACAAGCTGCGCATCACGCCGGCGCTCGGCTACCTCGCTGCGGGCGCGCTGCTCGGGCCGAGCGGCCTCGGCCAGTTCACCGGGCAAATCCCCGCGCTCTTCTATATCACCATCGCCGGCGGCGACGAGATCGTTGGAATCGCAGAACTCGGCGTTGTGTTCCTGCTGTTCGTCATCGGTCTCGAGCTGTCGTACCGCCGGCTCGTGACCATGCATCGGTTCGTGTTCGGGCTCGGCGTACTGCAGGTGCTCATCTCAGCGTTGGTGATCGGATTGGCAGCACCGCTGTTCGGTCATCTAGCGGGTGCTTCACTGCTCATCGGCATGGCGTTGGCTTTGTCATCAACGGCGGTTGTCCTCGAATGGCTGTCGCAACGGCGGCGGCTCAACTCACTGATGGGCAGGGCGGCGTTCGGTGTCCTGCTGCTGCAGGATCTGGCGGTCGTGCCGGTTCTGATCCTGGTTGAGATGCTCGGTACCCGTTCGGTTGCAGTGGACCTCCTCACCTCCCTTGCGCTGGCAGCGGTCACGGTCGGCGGCATCGTCGCTCTCGGCCAGCTCGCGCTGCGTCCGATGTTTCGCATGGTGGCGGCGACCGATAGCTCCGACGTGTTCATGGCGGCAACGCTGCTGGTGGCGATCGGCACGGGTGTGGTGGCTGCCGTCGCTGGCCTGTCGATGGCGCTTGGCGGTTTCCTCGCCGGGCTCCTGCTGGCAGAGACCGAGTACCGTAGAGCCATCGAGACAGCCATCGAACCGTTCAAGGGGCTGCTGCTCGGCGTGTTCTTCATCTCGGTGGGGCTCAGGATTGACCTCGCGGCGATCGCCAATGAGCCGCTCTACATTCTCGCCAGCGCTGCCGGTTTGATTGCGGTCAAGGCGGCCATTCTCACTCCGCTGGCTCGGCTTTTTGGCCTGTCTTGGCCGGCAGCCATCGAGGTTGGTTTGCTGCTCGGTCCAGGTGGAGAGTTCGCGTTCATCGTGCTCGGCATGGCCATGATGTCCGGGATCATATCCTTCCCCGTTGGCGGGCTGCTGCTCGCCGTTGTGGCCCTGTCGATGGGCGCCATCCCCTTGCTTGGATGGCTCGGCGAGCGGATTGCCGGACGTCTGGGGTCCTCGGGTGCGTTACCGGAGGCGGCACTTATTGAGCCGGCGCAAGATGAAGCGGTAAACGCCATCGTGGTGGGCGGAGGCAGAGTGGGCAAGCTCGTCTCCGAGCTCCTCGCGAGGCACGGCGTTACGCACCTGCTGGTGGATCGTGACCCGGCGATCGTGGCTGAGGCGCGGCAAAGAGGTCACAACATTTATTACGGCGACGCCAAGAACCCGCATTTTCTCAAGCGTTGCGGCATCGCCCAAGCTCGTGCGCTGATCGTCTCCATCGCGGCGCAGCAGGAGATCGACGAGGTGATCGCGGTGGCACGCGGCCTGCGCGAGGCTCTGCCGATCGTCGCGCGGGCGCGCGATGCAAACCACGCCCGTCACCTCTATTCGCTGGGCGTGGTCGATGCGGTTCCGGAAACCATCGAGGCCAGCCTGCAGCTGTCGGAAGCCGCCCTGGTAACGCTCGGCGTCGCCGAGGAACCGGTGATCGCCTCAATCCACGAAAAGCGGGACGAGCTACGCCGTGCCCTGCAACAAATGTCGAGACAGGATGGAAAACCGGTGCGCGCGCTGCGCTCAGGGGCCAACGAATGAGGAGGCGTCGCGCACGCCGGCTGAGAGCTGCCAGTCAGGCGGCGTGGGCCCGCTGCTGGGACCGCGGGTAGCGATGCGGCCAGGTCCGCGTCGCGCGGCTCTGGCCAGACATGTGATCGAAACAGGGGTAAAGGCCAGCTTGCCGCAAATTTCCGGTACAAAAGGCGCGTCTACGGCGTCCATTCCGATGCGCCTCGGCGGGTTCAATTTCCTCCTCACCTCCGGCACTGGAGTGAGCCAGGCAACTGTCGGCCGGAGGTCCGTGTCGTGGAAGTCTCGTTATCAACGGCCAAGCAAGGTCCTGCTCTCGCGTTCGGCTGCTGGCGCTGGCTCGCCTTCGTGCTCAGGCTGCTTGCAGTAAGGAGGTGCAATCCATCCGATGCTGCGTGCGTCGCAGAGCTGCGCCTACACCTGTCGAACCTATCGAACGCGGAACTCGCCGATTACGGCTTGCGCCGGGAGCAAATCTGGACGTTCGTGGAAGGCGGCCGAATCGAACCGCGCCGAACTTTATTAACCCCCGCGGGGAGGGTTCCGCCGCCCTCAGGGCCCTCCGCATTTACCGCAATTCGGAAGCACCCCACTGAGAACGGGGCGATTGACTAAGATGCCGCCTTTCGGAGCAACGCTTTGTTAGGGGCGCCAGATGTCACGCACGGGGCCGGTCGTTCTGACCATCGCGTTGCTTGGCCTAGCAAGTGGATCGCAGGCGGCGGAGCCGCGGGACGTCGGAGAGGCAGTGGTGATCAAGAATCAGGTCACTGCAGCCGACGCCAAACAGGAAAAACGGCGACTAGCCAAGGGCGATGCGGTGCGCGAGCAGGAGCTGCTCGAGACAATGGCGGTGTCGCATGGCGAATTTCGCCTTGCCGACGATACCAAGCTCGCGCTCGGACCCAATGCGCGCCTCGTGCTCGACAAGTTCGTGTACGACCCCGACAAGTCGGGCAAGCAGGTGCTCATCAACTTCGCCGTCGGCGCGTTCCGATTCATCTCAAGCGCGAAGGACTCGAAGGGCTACGAGCTCAAGACGCCGCATGCCACGCTGGGTGTGCGCGGCACGGTGTTCGACTTTTACGTCGGTGAGAAAGGCGGCATGGTCGTGCTCATGCACAAGGGCGCGGTCGAGGTGTGCTCAGCGAGCTGCAGGCTGCACAACAGAGTGGGCCGGCTCGTCTACGTCACCAAGTCGGGCAATGTGGTGCGGCGCAGATACTGGGACCGCAAGTTGCTACCGGGCGTGCGGATCAAAGATGCGTTCCCCTTTCTCGGAAAGCGGCTTGCGATCGACAACGTGATCCGGTCGGCAAGCTTGACGGCTCCCAGCAGCAAGAAGGCCGCAATTGTTCCCGCCGTGCCCCCAACATTGACGTTTGCCGTGTACGGCGGCAGCGGCGGCAACGATTTCAGTGGCGGCGGCGGTAGCATTGGTGGCGGGGGTGAGCCTGGTGGAGGTCACGGTGGGGGCCATGATGGAGGACATGGAGGCCATGGGGGCGGGCACGGCGGTGGCC
>DATLZB010000016.1:0-43899 GCA_035574175.1 Hyphomicrobiaceae bacterium | reverse complement strand
CGCGGAAGAGGCCGGGCAGGCCCGGTGTCGGTTGGCGGGATCAGAGGCGCTTCAATGAGGCCGCGGCGGTGATGCCGCGGAAGAGGGCGCCGCATCGCTGCGATGTCGGCCGAACAACTCATCGCTTCAATGAGGCCGCGGCGGTGATGCCGCGGAAGAGGGGCCGGCTCGCAGGCCGTTGCCCGGCAACAAAAACCCGTCGCCATTGCGAGGCCTCCTTCATAGGCGATGACAGCAGGCCCCGGCAACGGTTTACAAATCTTTGACAATGTCAAACAGCCCACTGAAAACAAACGGCAATAACCTGCTGCGCGCGCTGCCGGCCCCGTGCCCGCCACGAGAGCGCTCGTACCGCCCGCGGCAGCAGGTCCACCGCCGGATGCACCTGCATCATATCACGATCGCCGTCCGCGTCACCGGGGCAAAGCTCTTGCCCAGACTCTCCACCCGCGGGTCGACCTTGTCGGCAGGCCCCAAGTCGAGGATCAGCACGTGGTCGTCGCGGCCGTGGATCGCCTCCTCGAGACGGCGCGCCATTTCGGCCCGGCGCCGCGCCGTCAGCCGGCACTGGAACACGGAAAGCTGCAGCCAGCGGCCGTAGCCCTTCATCAATTTGAACACGCGCCGCCAGCGCCGATCGTCCGAGATGTCGTAGGTGACGATATAGAGACGCTCTTCCACCATGGCCGTTACCGTACGAGGTAATGCGGATATTCGTCGATCTCGCCGCCCAGATAGCGTGCGAGGAGGCGCGCCTGCACCTCGAGCAGGCGCCGCATGGACACGCGATAGCCGAACACCTGGTGGGTCACCTCTTGGCTCAGGCGGCGCTCGTAGGCGGCGATGAACGCGCGCCGCGCGTGCGGCTTCAAGTTGACCGCCGGCCCGGCGGCGAGGAAGCCATCGGCCTTCACCTCGCCGTTGTTGACGACCTGAATGACCGTGGAGTCGGCGAGGATCGGCCGGAACGGCTCCATCAGGTCGAGGGCGAGCGCCGGCCGGCCGAAGCGCGGCTTGTGATAGAAACCGAGGTAGGGATCAAAGCCGACCGCCGACAACACGGTGAGCCAGGTGCGCGTCAAGAGCGTGTAGCCGAGCGAGAGCAAGGCGTTGACCGGGTCGGCCGGCGGACGGCGGGTGCGCTTCTCGAAGGCGAAGGCGGGGAAGTCGCGCGCCGCCTCGCCGAACATGGTGGCAAACAGCCGGAAATAGCGCGCCGCCGCCTCGCCTTCGAGGCCGAGCAGCTCGCCCTCGCTCGCCGCATGGGCCGCCCGGTCCGCCAGCCGCGCCAGCGCCTGCAAGGCCGCATCGCGCTCGGCCTCGTCGCCAGCCTTGAAGTTGCGGCGCAGGAACACGCGGGCATTGCGGATCTTGGCCGCCACCAGGCTGCGGGCGAAGGCGAGTGAGCGGCGCTCGTCGAAGGCGGCGCGGTACTGCGCCATGCGGATGGCGACGTTCCTGTGTCCGGTCGAGACCGTGTGGCCGAGCACCCAGCCGCCGGTCGAAGCCCAGGTGACCGGGATTTCCTCGCGCAGCAGGGCGGCGACGGTCGGCGTCGTCAGCGAGACAGGTCCGTGCAGCACCAGCTCCGACACATCGACGATGGGGACCTCGGTCTTGCTCTCCTTGGTCTCGATCACCAGCACCTCGCCGGACTTGCTGATACGCGCGCCCGGCTCCTGTACGTAGAGCGGCAGCGCGGTGTCGGCCGAGGGATTGAGCGGGCGCGGCGCCAGGCCGCGGCGGAAGAAGGCCACCTCGTCGGGCAGGCAGATGCCGGCGAGCGAGCAGCGGACGCACTTCGGGCTGTCGACGAGCGGGGGCGGCAGGCGGCCGGCCGCGGCGGTGAGTCTCAGCTCGGAGATGGCGGCGCGCGTCTTGGCCCGCAGCTGCTCGTCGAGCACGATGCGCACCCGCTCGCGCGAGCCGGCATACCAGATGGCGCCGTCGCCGACTTTGTAGCCGGCGTCCTCCAGGATCAGCGCTTGTGCGCACACCTGCACGCGTTCCGGCTCGTAGGCTCCCTCCGCCACGTGCGGGCGTTTGCCCTTCTTGGTGTCGACCGGCGTGACGGTGCCGTCCTCGCCCTCGATGAGGTCGATCCTGGCGATGATGCCGAGGGTCTCGGAGGCGAGCGTGACGGAACGGGCGGCGAAGTCTGGCCGCTCGTCGGTTTCTTCGGCCGGGGGCAGGCGGCCCCCGCCCGCATCGACGCGCACGTGCACGCGCCGCCCTTCCTCGGTGTCGCCCGAGTCCGCCCACTCACCGTCGACCCACTCGAGGAAGGCGAGACGCGGGCAGTAGACCCACTCGTTGACCATGCGCACCGGCACCAGCGGCGTGTCGCCCGTGGCCGGCGGCGCAGGGAGTTCGAGGGCGAGCTGGGTGGGGTGGGGCGGCGCGCCTCCGGAAGCGCTGCTGTCTTCGTGTGTCGGGGAGGCCATGTGCAAATTCAACGTTGTGTTGGATTCACAGCCGTTGCCTCACAGCAGCGGTCGGCCGCAAGCCCCGCAAGAGCTCTATCGATGGCGAGATTGGTGCTTGTGGATAAGGCTCGCCATCCAGCTTGACGCGTGGCATGTATTTGTTCTTTCTTCGTTCTATTGCGTGAATGGGGTGATTGTTATGGCTTGCAACAAACGCGCATATTTTATTTCGCTGGGCGCTGCATTGCGCCGGTGGCAGGTGCTGCAGCCGGCTGGGTCCTAAGATCGACGGGACCGAGTTGCATGTCCGGCCTCGATTTCACCGACAGTTTCCGTTCGCTCACAGGCAACAGCCCCTTTCGATGGCAAGAGCGGCTATTTGCCAAGTTTGAGAGCGGAGCGATCCCTCACGCCTGCGACATCCCCACGGGATTGGGAAAAACGTCGGTCATCGTGCTTTGGCTGCTGGCGCTCGCAGCGCAGGTGGAGCGGCGTGCGGTGCACCTGCCGCGCCGGCTCGTCTATGTCGTTGACCGCCGCACGGTGGTGGATCAGGCGAGCGCGGTGGCGGTGGGATTGCGGTGGTCCGGGGAGGAATAATGTCGTATCGAATCTCGATTGAAGTGGCCGGCCCCCTGGCTATGTTCGCCCGGCCTGACACGGGGAGCGCTCCGACGAGCTATCCCGCACCGACATTGTCCGCTTGCATCGGCATCTTCGAGTCGATTGCGCGTTTCAGGAGCGGGGACGCTTGGATCGTTCCCACAAAGGTAGAAATCTGCAAGCGGCGCGGCACAGCGGGCGGAGCGGTCTCGTATCAGCGGTACGCCACGAATTACGGCGGCCCTTTGCGCAAATCCAATCAACTGAGCAAAGGAGCGCGGATGCAGCGCTTCGCCACCGTGCTGACGAACGTCTGTTATCGCATTTACGGGGAATGCCACGGAAAAAACGCCAACGGTACCAACACTCGCCATTACCTGAGCGATCAATTCCAAAAGCGCCTTCGTCTCGGTCGCTGCCTGAGTACCCCTGTTCTGGGATGGAAGGAATTTCCATGCTCATACTGGGGGCCGTTCCGTGAGGAGGAATTCGAGGTCGATGCCGATCTCAACCTGATGATTCCGTCCATGCTCTTGAGCATGTGGAGCGCTCCGCGCGGCGGCAAGTACCGTCCCCAATTTCGACAGAATGTGCGGATCACCAACGGAGTGCTCACCTTTGCTGAATGAATTGGAATCGATGCGGCGGGGCCTGACGGCTGCCGGCATCACGCTGGAGACCGAACATCCCGACGTCCAGCCGGTCACCAAGAATAAGAGACCCTTGCTCCTGCGCCTCAACGCCGACGGCAGCCTTGCTGGAGTCGAGCTTCTCTCTGCCGGCTTGGCAGGGCACCTCTGGACCTTTCGCGAGGGAAAGCACAACAGCTTTCCCCTTGTTTCTCTGCCTCCCTTGTTAAATTTGTCCAGCGACGAGCGCGAGACGTTTAATGAGCGTTGGAAAGGCGCGACACTCGCTGATCGCCGAACAATCTTATATGAGGCCACCGCAAAATACCAGACAGGCGGTCAGCACTGGGATCGCTGGCCCGGTAAAGGCCTGCTAGATTGCTTACAACGCAAACGCGAGGCCCTCGCTAATATCGAATCGGAAGCTGCAGCTGTGCCGGCTGTTATAGACAGCTTCCGGACGATGTTCGGCGATGAAAATGAGGCGCGACACGCCTTTGTTGACGCGTTGGTAGCCGCAATCCGAAGTGAAATTGGACGCGGAATCGACAATTGGTTGGAGCCAGCACGCAATGCCTTGATCGGTAAGCAAAAGAAGGACGGCCCGAAGACAAAGGTATTTGGTGGTGAGTTCTACTTCGATGTCACGAGCAAGCAGTTCGATCGCGATGTCCATGATCCTCGTAACAGAGGCGCAGCGGCACGAGCGCTATCAGGGTCCGGCAGCACCGACGTAGGTCGCTGTGCCATTACTGGAAAGGACGTTGAGCTCCATAGGGGAAACTTTCCTCAAACGAACCTGCCGGCGCTTGGTCTATCCTACGTTTTTTCAAAGAACAACGATCTTCCGGCCGCTGGCTCTTATGGTCGATTTGGCCCTGATGCGTTCCCGGTGGGTAGGCTCGCCATCGGAGATTTGGCGAGCGCAGTCAAAGAGCTCGTTCGCGAACCCCGAAGGAACGTCACTTGGTGTACGGTTCCGGGCGAGAGGCGCGAGAAGGCGGGCAAGCCCCTGAAGGATCTGTTGATCGCCTTTGTAGAGGGTGTTCCTGATGCACCGACAATTGGCCTACTTGCTGACGAGGGCGACGGTGAGTTCGATGATCGAAATGTCGAGCTCGATCCGGTCGCTGTCTACGAGCGACGAACGGAGCGCCTTATAAATGCAATCGAAGGGAAAGCACCGGAAGACTTTCGAAAGACACCGGTGCAGGTGTGCCTCTTGCGCAAAGTGGACGAGGGCAATCGCAAGGCTTTGCTTCATCGCCGTGTGACCGTCGGACAGCTGCACGACTGCGCTGAACAGTGGACGCAGGCGCAGCGCAATCTGCCGCCCTGGCTATTCCTTTGGCACAAAAAAGCGCGTCGGCGGCCGCAAAGCCTGACGCCGCTCAACATTCCCTCGCTGACAAGACGGCAATTCGTTAGGGGAGGCACGGAAGCCACAGATGCGATCGGAGTTCCGGCAACGGAAGCTTTCAGCCTCTTTCTTCAGGAGGGGGACACGCGGCGACTGGCTCAGCGACTTCTTCACGTCGTCCTGAGGAGGCACCATCAGCTTCTTGAAGCGACAGCCCATTTAGAGCATGGCGCTCGACTGTCCGGGCTCGATACGAATACCGCACTACGCGCTCTGACACTGTTGGCGATCTTGCTGAATGCTTTAGGTAGAGGGGGAGGCTCGTGGATGAACGAGGCAGCATTTCGATTGGGGCAGCTCCTGTCCGTTGCGGATGTCGTGCACGCCGGCTACTGCGCCGACGTGCGGCAAGGGCAGGTACCGCCGGCGCTCCTGGGCAACTCGGTTCTTTCGATGGCGCAAACAAACCCGGCGAAGGCTTTGGCCGCGTTGGCGAGACGCTGGAAGCCATACGCATCGTGGGCGAAACGTGCGAGCGCCGCGGAAGCGGCTAGACTGCGCAACAGCGGCGAGCGCGAGGAAAAGGACCGAGGCTGGAAGATTTCGCAGGCCATTTGGCAGTATCGCCAGGCGGCTGAGATCAGCACCGCCTTACATGGTCAGCTCCCGCAAGCGGCTGACGATCTATTTCGTGCGGAGTTGCTGCTAGGCTATGTCGCAGGCCTGCCGCCGCGGAGCAAAGCTGAGGCCGATGATGGGGACGAAAGAGAGGAGGAAAGCGATGGCGAAGGGATTGTTTAATCGCGGAACGGGATTGCTCGTAATCGAGGTTCGCTGCTCCAACCCCAACGGCGACCCGGACGCTGAAAGCGATCCGCGAACGCTGGATGCTGATGGTCGCGGCTTGATCTCAGCGGTTTCGTTTAAGCGCAAGCTGCGGGACTTGGTAGCAGAAAAGGAAGGGCCCGTCTGGGAGGTGGCAGCAAAGACGCTGCAGATCAACGGGAATGGCCGCGGTTATGACATCTTAGAATCGTACGAACGCAATCTCAAGGAAATTGGAAAACTGGATCGAGACCAATTCATCCCCAAATACTGGGACGCTCGGGTGTTCGGTAACACGATCCTGGAGGCGATCAAGGCTGAAAATAAGAAAGGCAAAGAGCACTTCATTTCGACGGGCGTCGTTCAGTTCGGGGTCGGTATCAGCATTGCGCCTGTAGAAATCCAGCGCTTGACCACAACCAACCCTCCCGTTGAGCCTGGCAAAGATCGTGGAATGGCGCCGTTGGGCTGGCGGGTGGTTCAACACGGTGTCTACACGATGCCGTTTTATGTCAACCCGACCTTTGCCAGGAACACAGGGTGCGACGAGACGGATATTAAGTTGCTGAAGTTCCTGATCCCGTATGCATACTCACATACGGCGTCGGCGATCCGGACATCGGTCAATTTGCTGCATGCCTGGTACGCCGAGCATAAGAGCCCACTTGGCTCCTGCCCCGACTACAAGATCATCGACGCATTGACGCCGAAGAAGAAGACCACCCCCCAGGAGCCGTCAAAGAGTCTCGATGAATATGAAATCCCCACTGACAAAAGCATCGACGCTTCGATCAAAAGCAGAGTGACGTTGACTGACCTTTGCACCAACCAATGACAACGGCGGGTGTCAGGCGTTCCGACCTCTTAGCCCATTCGGCGCCCAAAGCAGGGGCAGAGGCGGATTATTACGAGGGGCATGTTCAGCGTGTTCGCATCGGGGCCCGGCAACGCGCTGAAAGGATGCTTTGCTTCGCTCGCGAAGCACCGACTGACTTGCTTGCAAGCATCGAGATGGCGGCCACTTTTCACGATCTGGGTAAGCTCGATCCCGACAACCAAGCGGCGCTCAACCAGGGACGAGGGGGCAAGTTGCCCTGGGATCATATCGACGCGGGCGTTGCGCACCTGCGCGCGAGCGGCAATTGGATGGCAGCCTGGCTCGTAAGAGCGCACCACTCGCCCGGCCTTCCGTGTCTTGCCAAACATTTCGATCCCGATGGTCTCGGCCTCAGGTTGCGCGGGCTGCGCCATGAGGATTGCGAGCGAAGCGAACACTGTCGGCAGATAGAACGAACGAACGGGCGGCTTTCTCAATACTTAGCGGATCATGAAGCCGCGGTGGGTCGGACTGCTATTGCACCAGCAAAACCGTCCCATGGCTTATCGATGCGGCTCGCCCTGTCTTGTCTGGTCGACGCCGACTACTCCGATACGGCTGCGTTCGACAGGGGCGTTGCTCCAGGCGAGCCGATTGCGGTGCGGTGGCAGGATCGGCTGCACAGACTGGATGCATATGTCGAGGACCTGGGAAGAAAAGGCGGCGGCGCCCGAGATACGGCCCGCGCAGCTTTCTACTGGGCGGCACGGGACGCCAACATTTCGGACGCCTTCGCTTGCTGCGAAGCCCCCGTGGGTTTGGGCAAGACGACGGCGATCACCGCCTTCCTCCTGAAATCGGCCCTGGAAAACAACCTCCGCCGCCTGTTTATCGTCGCGCCGTATACAAACATTATCGACCAGACGGTTCGTGTTCTCCGGGAAGCTTTAAGCCTCCCAGGGGAGAACCCGCAGGACGTCGTAGTGGCGCACCATCACAAGGCCGATTTCAGCAGCCGGCTTGATCGTGACGTTGCCGTGCTTTGGCGGGCACCCATTGTTGTAACCACGAGCGTGCAGTTTTTTGAAACCCTCGCGGCCTGCGGCCCCTCCGAGCTTCGCAAGCTCCATGAACTGCCGGGCTCGGCAGTGTTTCTCGACGAGGCCCATGCGGCGCTGCCGGTTCCACTATGGCCTCAGAACTGGCGATGGCTCCGCGAGTTGGCGGACAAGTGGAGTTGTCGGTTCGTGTTCGCGAGTGGAAGCCTCGCCAAGTTTTGGGAGAACCCCCAGGTGATCGATCCTCCTGCTGCGGTGCCGGAAATCATGCCTTCTAATCTTGGAGCAGCGGCCGTTTCTTCCGAAAGGAACCGGATTCGCTATGTGACGGAGGGCTTGATTGGATCCCCGAAAGAATTGATTGAGCGGGTAGAATGCGAACCCGGTCCTCGGCTCGTGATCCTGAATACCGTCCAAAGTGCGGCCGTTCTCGCGCAAAAGATGCGCGACGCCGGCAAGGATGTGCTTCACGTTTCAACCGCCTTGTGCCCCAAGGATCGAGCGCCGATCGTCAACCGAATTGTCGAGCGCCTGACCAAGCGAGGCGACAAGAACTGGACTGTGGTTGCCACAAGTTGCTTGGAGGCGGGCCTGGACTTGTCGTTCCGGACCGGCTTTCGCGAAAGGTTCAGCACGGCGAATCTCATTCAGACGGGTGGGCGCGTAAACCGCAATGGCGAGTACAGCGACCAGGGACCCGCCACCGTCTTCGATTTCATCCTCGAAACCGTCGACGGCATAACTCGTCATCCCGGCGCGCGCGATCCCGGCGAAGTGCTGAAGCGGCAATTTGCAAGAGGCGACTTTTGTCGCATGTCACCCGCCTGTCTGGTATCCGCCGCAATGGCAGAGGAGTTGAAGAACCGGCCAGCCCAGGATCAGCTAACTGAGGCCGAGAAGAAAAAAGATTACCCAAAGGTGGCCCAATACGGACGCGTGATACAGGCCGATACGCGCGTTGTCGTGGTCGACAGCAACCTTGTCGCCCGAATACGCTCCGGGGAACGATTGTCCTTTCAAGAAATTTTGATGGGTAGCGTGCAGCTATGGGCGGAGAGGATTGAAGCGCTTGGGCTCACCGCATTTCCCGAACGGCGCGAACTGTACAAATGGCCGCATGAGTACGACAACTTTATCGGATATATGGCGGGCGTGCTCAAGAGTGAGCTGCTTAAGGCAGAGGTGATCTAACTGGTTGGATACCCTTGAAGGAGCGTTGAGCGGTGCGGCCGATGGCATCTCCTCATCTCCGCCGCGCTGAGGACCGCCACCGGCCCGTGCATGCTTTTTCCTTGGTGGACAATGACGGCGCCTATCGCTCCTTCGATCCGCGCGAGGCGATCAAGGTTGCCGCCTGGCTGCGCCACGCCGCGCATGAGCGCGCCAAGGCGATGAAGCTCGATGCCGATTTCATCGAGCGCTTCGTCTGCGGCCACGGGGAGAATGCCGAGGCCAAGAACGACCGCTTCTCCTATCTGCCGCTGCCGACGATCGCGCCCAAGGGCCGCGACGGCCGCATCCGCCGCGTGCTGCTTGCCGAACCGTTGGGCGGCGGAGGCGGCAAGGCGCAAGGCATCGCGCGGCGGCTTGCCGGCGCCTCGCTTTATGCAGAAGGCCAGGATGAAAATGGCGAGCGGAAGTGGCGAGCCGACCTGCGCGCGATCGATCCCTCCGGCGATGGGGTGACGCTGCGTTACCTGCGCAAGGCCCACACCTTCGGCTCGGTCACGCCGCTGGTGCTGCCCGGGCGCGACGACTTTCGCATGCGCAAGGCGCATGCGCTGGTGCTCAAAGGGCTGGCGCAGGCGGGTTACACGACGCCGGTCGCCGAAATCAGCCTGCAGCGCGAGCCGGTGTTCCCGGGCGCGGAGATGGCGCGCGCCTATCGCGTGCCCGCCTACCTCAAGGAGTTCCCCCGCACGCACGCGATCATCACCTTTTCGGAAGAGGTGCCGGGGCCGGTCGCGATCGGGGCCGGCCGCCACATCGGCTTAGGGCTGTTCGCGGCACTGGCCTAGCCGCACACGATCCGGTAGCGTTTCAAGTCGCGCGCTAAACGTGCGAAACGGGATCGGAGCCGAGCGCCTTGGCCGCCACATCGCCAGGCCGGCGTGCGCGTGATCGTGGATCCCATCGGCCTCCACCGAACCACGGTGCCGGTCTTCCGCAAGTGGTTGGACGCGGGTCGGGGCCCGATTGGCTGGGGCGCCAGGATTCGAACCTGGGAATGGCGGAACCAAAATCCGCTGCCTTACCACTTGGCTACGCCCCAAGGCGCATTCCCGGAAGGCGCGCCGGGTCTGGAACATATTCGGCCCCGGAAGCGGCCGCAAGCGCGCCTGGCCCCTGCAGAAAACCCGCGACCTATCCGCCGCCCCGAGCTTGCTTGTTGCGCGCTCGGCCCGCGGCTCCTATATCTTGCGTTCTTCCGAAACAATCCAAACCATTGGACCTCCGACCGGTTTCGCGAAGGTCCCGGAGCAAGCACACCATGAGTGATCGCCGACCCTTGATGCCGAAGGCGACCGCGGCCTGGCTCGTCGAGAACACCTCGTTGACGTTCGAGCAGATCGCCGATTTTTGCGGCATGCACCTGCTCGAGGTAAAGGGCATCGCCGACGGCGACGTCGCCGCCGGCATCAAGGGCATGGACCCGATCTCTTCGGGCCAGCTCACGCGCGAGGAGATCGCGCGGGCCGAGGCGGACCCCGCTTACCGCCTGAAGCTGGCCGAATCCAAGGTCGAGATACCGCAGGTCAAGTCCAAGCGCGGGCCCCGCTACACCCCTGTCTCGCGTCGCCATGACCGGCCCAACGCCGTGCTTTGGCTGCTGCGCAACCATCCCGAGTTGAAGGACAGCCAGATCATGCGCCTCGTCGGCACCACCAAGCCGACCATCGCCCAGATTCGCGACCGTACTCACTGGAACTCGCCCAACTTGGTGCCGCAGGATCCGGTGACGCTCGGCCTGTGCACGCAGATCGATCTCGATGCCGAGGTGAAGAAGGCGGCAAAGCGCGTCGAGAGGGAGCGCGCGGCCGCCGCCAAGACGCAGGAGAAGGCCGGCACGCTGCTGCCGGCTTCCGAGACGACCGCACCGCCCACGGTCGAGCCCGCACCGCGGCAGCCGGAGCCTGCCACGGCCGAGCGCGAGGAGACGCTCGAGGAGGAAGAGGCGCGCGTGCTCGCTAGGCTGCAGGAGCTGTCGGGCGACGAGCCCAAGCCGGACGAAGAGAAGAAGGAAGACTAGACGGGGCCATATTGGCCAGGGCCACAATGAAACTCTACAGCTCCGAGATCGCCCCCAATCCGAGACGGGTCCGCATCTTTCTCGCCGAGAAGGGCTTGAGCGTGCCGATCGTGGAGATCGACATGCGCACCGGCGAGCAGTTGCAACCCGCCTTCCGCAAGATCAATCCCGAGGGCACGATCCCGGTCCTCGAGCTCGACAACGGTGTGCGCATCGACGATTCCTTCGCCATCTGCGTCTATTTCGAGGAGCTGCAGCCGGAGCCCTCCCTGCTCGGCCGGAGTGCGGAGGAGAAGGCCGTAATTCTGTGCTGGCAGCGGCGCGTCGAGCGCGAGGGCCTCTATGCCGCCATGGAGGGACTGCGCAATTTCGCCCGCAGCTTCAAGGGCCGCGCGCTGACCGGCGCCGACTCCTACGAGCAGATCCCGGCGCTCGCCGAGCGCGGTCGCATCCGTGTCCAGCGCTTGTACGAACTCATCGACAAGCGCCTTGCCGACAACGAGTGGATCGCAGCGGGCCGCTTCACCATCGTCGACATCACCATGATGGTGACAGTCGACTTCGCCAAGCTGATCAAGGTCGAGATCCCGGAAACCGCGGCCAACCTCAGGCGCTGGTTCACGGCCGTGTCGGCGCGCCCCAGCGCCAGGGCGTGAGCGCCCTGATCCAGTTCGCCCGTTTCTTGCTCCCAGCGAGCCCACGGCTCTTCAAGACGTCACCGATCTCGTCGAGGATGGCGGGGTCGTCGATGGTGGGCGGCATAGTCCACGGCTCCCCGTCGGCGATCCGCCGCATGGTGCCGCGCAGGATCTTGCCCGATCGGGTCTTGGGCAGACGCTTGACCACCATGACGTTCTTGAGCGCGGCGACTGGCCCTATTCCCTCGCGCACGAGCTTGACCACCTCGGCCTCGATCTCGGTCGGCGGACGGTTGACGCCGGCGTTGAGCACGATGAAGCCGACGGGTACCTGGCCTTTGAGCTCGTCAGCGACCCCGATCACGGCGCACTCGGCCACGTCCTTGTGGCGGGCGATCACCTCCTCCATCTGGCCGGTCGACAGCCGGTGCCCGGCGACGTTGATCACGTCGTCGGTGCGCGCCATGACGAACACGTAGCCGTCGGCATCGCGATACCCGGCATCGGAGGTCGTGTAGTAGCCGGGGAACTCGGAGAGGTAGCTCTGCCGGAAGCGGGCGTCATTGTTCCACAGCGTCGGCAGGCACGAGGGCGGCAGCGGCAGCTTGATGGCGAGCGTTCCGGTCTCGCCCGGCGCAACCGGCTCGCATTTATCGTTGAGCACCTGCAGTTCGTAGCCGGGCATGGGCACCGTCGGCGAGCCGTGCTTGACGGGGAGCGTCCCGAGCCCCACCGGGTTGCCGCAGATTGCCCACCCCGTCTCTGTCTGCCACCAGTGGTCGATGACCGGCACGCCGAGTTTGGCCTCTGCCCATTTCAGCGTCTCTGGATCGGCCCGCTCGCCTGCTAGAAATAGCGTGCGGAACCCGCTGAGGTCGTACTTGCTGATGAGCAGCCCCTGCGGGTCCTCCTTCTTGATGGCGCGGAAGGCGGTGGGCGCGGTGAACAGCACTGCCACCTTGTGCTCGGCAATGACCCGCCAGAAGGCGCCGGCATCGGGTGTTCCGACCGGCTTGCCTTCGTAGAGGATCGTGGTGCAGCCGTGGAGAAGCGGCGCGTAGACGATGTAGGAGTGCCCCACCACCCAGCCGACGTCGGAGGCGGCCCAGTACACCTCGCCCGGCGCCACACCGTAGAGGTGAGGCATCGACCACTTGAGCGCGACCATATGGCCGCCGTTGTCGCGCACCACGCCTTTCGGCATGCCGGTGGTGCCGGAGGTGTAGAGGATGTAGAGCGGATCGGTTGCCGCTACTGCCACGCAGGCGGCCTTGCGGCCAGCTGCTCTGGCTTGCCTTACCAAGGCTGCCCAGTCGTGATCCCGCCCTGCCAGCAGGTTGGCGGTGACCATCGGCCGCTGCAGGATGATACAGTGCGCGGGCTTGTGTTGGGAAAGTTCGATGGCCTTGTCGAGCAACGGTTTGTAAGCGACGGCGCCGGACGGCTCGATCCCGCACGAGGCGGAGACGACGATGACGGGCCTCGCATCGTTGATGCGGGTGGCAAGCTCGGGGGCCGCAAATCCGCCGAACACCACCGAGTGGACGGCACCGATCCTGGCGCAGGCGAGCATGGCGATGACCGCTTCCGGGACCATCGGCATGTAGACCACCACCCGGTCGCCTTTCTTCGCCCCGAGCTCCTCCAGCACGGCGGCGAAGGTGGCGACCTCTTCGGTAAGCTCCGCGTAGCTGAAACAGCGCTGCGACTTGGTGACGGGACTGTCGTAGATCAGCGCTTTCTGGCCGCCCCGACCGCTCTCCACGTGCCGGTCGAGGCAATTGTAGGCGGTGTTGCACTCCGCGCCGACGAACCAGCGGCCATAGGTGCCTGCCTGCGGGTCGAACACCTTGTCCCAGGGGCGATACCAGTTAATGGCTCCGGCGGCCTCGGCCCAGAACGCTTGCGGGTCGCGCTGCCAGCTCGCATACACCTCATGATAGCGGCTCATGGATTTCCTCCCGGTCCGACCGCATGGGCACTTTGCGCTTTGGCACTGATTCTCGACCAGCCGCGCCCGCCTGTCTACCAGCCGGCGCTTACGACCTCCGCCTTGGGTCGGCTCAGGCCTCGCTGCTCCCAGTCGCCTGCGCGGGGTCGAAGAAACGGAAGCTGGCGGGAGGATAGGGCGAGCCAGGGATGACCTCCTCGCCAGCGAAGCGAACCAGGCGCCTGAGCTGTTTGGCGGCCGGCGCGGGGGCGAGCCCCTTGCCCAGAATCATGTCGAGGAAGATGAACTCGATGAGGGCGCTTTGGGCCCAATCGACGCTGGTTCTATAGCCCGAAACGGGGAACGGCGCACCGGCCAACGCCAACTTGTGGTCCTGGCCGACGAGGCAGGAGGAGAAGTGCAGCAGCTTCAGGCTCTCGGACAGCTTGAGGCCATCGATGATGCGCGCCGTGTCGATGATGCGCCCGTTGACGTGCAGGCCGTCTTCCTTGCCGTGACTGGCGATGACGAGCACGACCGGCTCGGCGAGATAGGCGAGCTCCCGACACCAGTGGAGCAGGCTCGCCTCGTCCTGGAAATAGCGCTGGCGCACCTTGACGTGCGGTAGCCGCGCGAACAGCTCGCGCAGCATGTTGCCGAAGGCGAACTCAGGCTCTTCGAGCGTCGGCTGCCAGTGGGATTCGAGCACCACCAGCCAGTGCAAGCCTTGCACCGGCCGCACCCGATGGCCCCGCCACTCGCGCCATTCGCGCTCTCCCTCGGGGCGCCATCTGCCGCCGAAGCTCGACTGTTCGGCGTCGAGCTCAAACCAGCCTTCGCCGCGCGCGGCCGGCTCCTCGTATTGGAATACGAGCTTGCCCTGTTCCAGGCGCCCCTCGATCGTTGATGGCCCCAAGCCGCCATAGAGGCCTGTCACGCCGGCGTCCGCCTGGATCAGGCGCATGCGGCCGAAAGAGGTGTCCCACAGGCCGTCGAAGTCGCGCTCGCCGTTCCAAGGCAGCGGGCCGGCCGCACCTTGGGCAAGGTATTCCCCCACGAACTTGCCGTAACGCACGAGGCGAAAGGTACCGGTCCCTTTCTCCGATGGCTCTTCGTAGTCGAACGCCAGGCGGTCGCCCTCCACGCTGCCGCGCAGCGTGCACCCGGTTCCGTCACGGCCATAGGTCCCAGACACCGCGGCTCCGTCCTGGCGCAGGATCATGAGCCCGAACGTGGTGAGCCAGCGGCCGGCAAAGTTCGCCACCGGCGCGCCTGCCACGGACCGGCCGAAGATGTGGAACGGCATGGGGACTCCTTCCGACAGGCCGCGGCTGCGACGCCTCGCCCGCGCGCGCCGCCTGGACCCTCTCGCCCCATCTGTGTATCAAGCGGAAACTCGATGCAACGGCCGCCGCTTGTGCTGCGCTCCGGCGGAGCGGAACAACGATCATGGGCTTCAAATGCGGAATCGTGGGCCTGCCCAACGTTGGCAAGTCCACCCTCTTCAATGCCCTGACCGAGACCGCGGCCGCGGCCGCAGCCAACTATCCGTTTTCGACCATCGAACCCAACGTCGGCGAGGTGCCGGTTCCCGATCCGCGGCTTGACACCGTGGCGAAGATCGCCAAGTCGGCCAAGATCACGCCGACGCGGCTCACTTTCGTCGACATTGCGGGCCTCGTGCGCGGCGCCTCGAAAGGCGAAGGACTTGGCAATCAGTTCCTCGCCCACATCCGCGAGGTGGATGCCATCGCCTACGTGCTGCGCTGCTTCGATGATGCGGATGTTGTGCACGTCGCCGGCCGCGTCGATCCCTTGGCCGACGCCGAGGTGGTCGAGACCGAGCTGATGCTGGCCGATCTTGAGAGCCTAGAGCGTCGCATCGAGCCACTGGAGAAGCGCGTGCGCGGCGGCGACAAGGAGGGGGCAAAGACGCTTGAGCTGATGCAGACGGCGCTCGCCTTCCTGCGCGAGGGCAAGCCGGCGCGGCTGGCCTGGATCGCCGATGAGGACAAGCCCGCCTTCCGCGCGCTCAACCTGCTCACCTCCAAGCGCGTGCTCTACATTTGCAACGTCGACGAGGCCTCGGCCGCGACCGGCAACGCTTACTCCGCGCGCGTCGCCGAGCACGTGGTGCGCCAGGCCAAGGAGCACGGTCCGCCGCCGGGTCGAGCGACCGGCCCGGCTGGCGCCTGGCCGAGACCCCCTGCCGTCGTCGTCATCTCGGCCAAGATCGAGGCCGAACTTGCGCAGCTTCCGCCCGAGGACCGCGCCGAATACCTTGCCGCGCTCGGGCTTGAGGAGCCGGGCCTCAACCGGGTAATCCGGGAAGGCTACCGTCTGCTCGACCTCATCACCTTCTTCACGGCCGGGCCGAAAGAGGCGCGGGCATGGACGGTGGAAAAGGGCACCAAAGCACCCAAGGCGGCGGGCCTCATCCATACCGACTTTGAGCGTGGCTTCATCCGTGCGGAGACCATTTCGTATGAGGACTACGTCGCCTGCGGCGGAGAGGTCGGCGCCAAGGAAGCCGGCAAGATGCGGCTCGAGGGTAAGGACTACGTGGTGCGCGACGGCGACGTGATGCTGTTCCGGTTTGCGAATTGAGGGGTCGCTGAGGTCACCAGACCTTGGATTTCTCGACAATCCGCATTTTGCTTTCCTGATACGCTCGCTCGACGAACTTCTTGCGGATTGCGTCGAGGGCCGCCTTGCGGCTGGGCCATTTCTTTCGGCCCTTCGTGTACGCATGCGCGATAGCATCTGCGTCCTCTTTGAGGACGCGGCGATCGTTCTTCAGTTCGGCAAAAACGGCCTCGAATGACGACTTGTCGGTGCCGGCCTCCAACAGCCGCTTGATGTGCGCCTCGCGCCTCAAACGCTCTTCTTGCGAAATGAGGCTCTCAAGCTCATCAATGGCTTCATCGGCCGCACGCTCGTCGGGCCCGTCGAGCGCCTGCGTGAGCGCCCTCACGTCCTCGGCAGACTGCCTAGCTCCCGATGCGCCGACGATCCCGGCAACATCGGCGATAATGTCGCGCAGTCTCTTGAGATTCATCGCAGCATCCCTGCTGGTCACTGTATTACCGCTCAGGTGCGTAGCGGGACGTCACGTGACCGACATCGGCTTGCTTGCCGCCGCAGCTCGACCACCCGCGCAACAAACTCTCCGACACGCTCTCTGTCGACGTCAGCTAAGACGGAAGCCAACCTCTGCAAACTGTGCGCACTCTCTCGATCGCCAGCCTTTGCGTGCATTCTGCTGGCCGCCAAAAGCGTGAGACGCAACTGCTTGACCTTCATGACGCAAGGTTACTCCGTCGGCGGGGCGCATGATAGCCCGATTCGTGTGGCGACTTCTTGCCCGAGCGCATCGAACAACTCTCTCACTCTATTTCCTGCACGACCCCTGACCAAGTATCCGATTTGGGTCCCGGCAACGTTTGAGAGCGCGGCTGTCCGCGGAATCGTTCGCTTAAAGATGTGGGCACTGCTCCACCATTCATCCATACGCTCTCTTATCGTTCCAAGGGCGTCGGTCTCGGCTCCGTTCAGCCTGTCCGCAATCGTCATAGTGCCAACGATACCGGCAAGCTCCAGTGCCAATCCCAAGTCCGTTTTGATCCGGCTCACCTGTCTGAGAAGGCTGCCTATGGTTTCTACCGCTAGCATGTCGAGGTTGGTCGGAACGATAAGATGTGTACTGGCGCACAACGCCGAAATTGACGCCGTTGTTAGGCGGGGACCGGTGTCAAGCAGGACGACGTCGAACCTCTCCTGTACCTCGGGGCTCAAAAGCACCTCCGCCAGATTGAAACGAATGTCCTTATCCGTCGTGTAAAAAAGCCAGCGCGCCATGAGCAGATCTTCGGCATCCTGAAGCGTATAGCTCGCCGGAATAATCCAGGTATTCGGGAGGGCTGGCGCGAGGTCCCGTGCAAGCTCTATGAGCTTGCGTCCCGTCGCTGTGCCGCTTAGCAGATGCTCCGTGACCGAGAACTCAATGTTCTTCTCCGCTGCACGCAACATCATGGCCGATATCGACCCCTGGTAGTCGAAATCGATGACAAGAACCCTCTTGTGAAGCTTTCTCCCAAAGAATGCTGCCAAATTGGCCGCAAGCGTTGTCTTACCCACGCCGCCCTTCAAGTTGCCGACCGTCGCGATCTTGAGACGGCCCGCGCGGAGCCGATCGCGCAGATGCACCGGAGGATTCGCATCACGCAGACTCCAAATTTGAGCGTCTTCGTTAGCGACCTCTTCCCGCATTCGCCGCAGATCTACCAAGTCAGCTGCGGGATCTATCTTCTCATTGGCCAGCTCAACCTCTTGCCTGAGGATCGTTATCTGATCGTGCGCATCCTTCAATCTTCCCTCGAGGGCGAGGATATCCCGGACCCCTTGTAGGATTCCCTCTTCCCGGCCCTCTCTGCGGCCATGGTCGCGGCCGTCACGGTAAGATCGGCGTAGGATTGTCCAAAGTGGTACGGCTGTGCCGGCCAGTATCGCAGATACGAAGCCAACGAGCTGCCATTTGTCACCGGGCGGAAGCTCGCGGATGAAACTAATGATCTTCTCGACGAGCTCCCATTCCAGGGTCATGGCGACAACCGCCAACTCAAAGAGCCAATAATCGAGTGAATAGTTAAACACACGGGTCGGCACCGTCACATCGGAAATGCTTAAGCTTGGCGATCCCAACTAAGTGCGGCGGCACGCTTGTGTCATCACGGCAACAGGGGCGATATAGGATGTTCCCATTTGCGAATTGAACTGGTGGCGGCTATGACGCCGGGCGCAGCAACGCCAGGATCAGTCATGCACCAGCGCGGCCAGTCGGAAGACCTTTACTACGAGAACGTCGAAATCGGGCGTGCGGTCGCCTTCGGCCGCACGGAGGTGACAGCGGCGGAGATCATCGAATTCGCGCGCGCGTTCGATCCCCAGCCCTTCCACCTCTCCGAGGAAGGTGCCAGGGACTCCCTGGTCGGCCGCCTCTGCGCCTCGGGCTTTCACAGTTGCGCGCTGCTGATGCGCATGCTCGCCGCCGAACTCAATGCCAAGGGCCGTTCGCTGGGCTCGCCGGGCCTTGATGAGGTGCGCTGGATGAAGCCGGTGTTTCCGGGAGATAGGCTCACCGGGCGCTACACGTGCAAGGAGAAGCGGCTGATGCGCTCGCGGCCGGGCGTCGGCATCTGCCGCTTCCTGTTCGAGCTGGTGAACCAGAAGGGCGAGGTGGTGATGAGCTGGGAGGGCCACCAGTTCTTGAGCCTGCGGCACCCGGAGACGGCCCGATGAGCAATTATTTCGAGGACCTTGAGATCGGCAAGACCATCGAGCTCGGCTCCCACACCTTCACGCGCGAAGAGATCATCGACTTTGCCAAGAAGTACGATCCCCAGCCCTTCCACCTCGACGACGCAGCCGCCGAGCGATCGCTGTTCAAGCGGCTGTCGGCGAGCGGCTGGCACACGGCGGCGGTTTGGCTCCGGCTTATGGTCGATGCCCGCAACCGGCAGGCAGACATCATCCGCTTCCGTGGCGAGCGCCCTGCCCGCTACGGGCCTTCGCCCGGCTTCGAGGAGTTGAAGTGGGTCAAACCCGTGTTCGTCGGCGACACCATCCGCTTCACTACCCGCGTCATAGAGAAGCGGGACTCGCGCTCGCGGCCCGAGGTCGGGCTCATCGTCTACCAGAACGAGGGCTTCAACCAGGCGGGCGACCTCGTCTTTTCACTTCGCAGCAAGATTTTCGTCGAGCGGCGGGCGCCGTTGGCGATCCTTTCTCGCCAACCTGCGGGCGAGAGGGGATAGCGGCCGGGAATCCTATCGCAGCGCGGCTGCGATGTTGCCGCCGTCGACGGTCTCCACATGGCCGGTTGTGGCCCGCGCCTTGGCGAGCGCCACGAACGCCTGCGCGACGTCCTCCGCCGTCACCTCGCGTTTCAACAGATTGCCGCCCATGTAGTCGGCTTCGCTGACCCCGCGCGCCCTGGCGCGCATCTTGACCATCTCATCGGTCAACAGGCCGGTGCGGACGCGGTCGGCATTGACCCCGTTGGCGCGGATGCCATGGGCGCCGTAGTCGAGGGCATACTGGCGCATGAGAGCCAACGTGGCTGCCTTGGGCAGACCGTAGGGGCCGAACTCGGGCCCCGGATTGATCGCCTGCTTGGAGATGTTGAACAAGAGCACGCCGCCGGTCGCCTGCTTCAACATGATGGCGACCGCCTCCTGGGCAACCGACTGATGGGCGAAGAAGTTGAGCTCGAAGCTCTTGCGCAGCACTTCCTCAGACACCTCGCCGATGCGGCCCTGCCAGGCGGCGCCGGCATTGGAGACCACGATGTCGACGCCGCCGAACGTCTCGACGATCCGCCGGAACGCGGCGCGCACGCTTGCCCGCTCGGTCACGTCGCAGGCAAGACCCAGTCCGCTCACCTCTTTGGCGGCGTCGGCGGCCCGCTCGCCGTCGAGATCGAGCACCGCGACGGCCGCACCTTCGGCAGCGAAAGCCTTTGCGGTGGCCCGCCCGATGCCGCTGCCGCCGCCGGTGACGACCGCGATCTGGCCCGTGAACGGCTTGTCCAATGCGCCCTTGAGCTTAGCCTGCTCGAGGCTCCAGTACTCGACATCGAACAGGTCGGCCTCGGGAAGCGGCTCGAAGCGGCCGATGGCTTCCGCATCGGTGACCACGCGGATCGTGTTTTCGGCAAGATCGGCGGCGATGGCGGCATCCTTGGCCGTCCGTCCGAGGCCGAACAGGCCGAGCCCCGGCACCATGACGATGCGCGGCATCGGATCGAGGCGGGTCTTGGTGCCGCCCGCGCGCGCGTTGTTGCGGGTGAAATAGGCCTCGTAGCGGGCAGCGAAATCAGCGACCGCATCGCGCACCGCCGCGGCGAAGGCGTCGCGCCTGCCCGCCTCCGGCGGCGGCACCAGGAGCGGCGTGTTCTTGGTGCGGATGATGTGGTCTGGGGTCACCACGCCGCGCTGGCCGTAGTCACTGAGCTCGGCGCCGTTGACGTAGTTGAGAATGTCGGGCCCGGTGCGGAACGCCAGCACGAAGCGCTTGGGCTCGCCGCCCGGCATGGCGGCAGGAATGGCGCAAGCACCGCGGATGATGGGTGCCACGTCGTCCAGCGCAGCAACGCCGTCGGCTGGCGGGAGCGCGCGCGCCGCGAACACATTGCGTCGACCCGTGGCGAGGCGCGCCTCCGCCTTTGCCACCTTCTCGATCATGCGCTCGTAGGCCTGCCGCGCGCTGGCACCGAAGGTGAAGATGCCGTGCTTGTGCAGAATGAGGCCTTCGACATCGGGTTTCGCCTCGTAGACCTCGGCCGCCAGCTTGGCGAGGCGGAAGCCCGGGATGACGTAGGGCACGAAGCCCATCTCCCCGTCGTAGACTTCCGCGATGAGCCTCTCTCCGTCCGGCTGATCGACGAGGCTCAGCACCGCGGCTGCATGCGTGTGATCGATGAACTTGTGCGGCAGGAAGGCGTGCAGCAGCGTTTCGACGGAGGGGTTGGGCGCGCCGGCATCGAGCAGGTTGAGGCGCTGGAAGTTGACCATGTCCTCGTCGCTGAGCCGTTCGAGCCGGCGCAGCGCTCTGAGCGGGCCGAGCTTGACCGCAGGCAGCCCCGCCGGCTCGATGCTGCCCATGTCCCAACCCGAGCCCTTGACGCACAGCACCTCGTGCACCTCGCCCAGCACGTCGACCATTGTCGTCTTGACCGACGTGTTGCCGCCGCCGTGCAGCACGAGCAAAGGCTCGCAGCCGAGGAGCCGCGTCGTGTAGGTGCGCAGCGCCACGTCCTCGCTCACGCCTTTGCGACCGTAGCTCTCCACGGCCCTCGCCGCATCGGCATCGCTCCACCGGCTTTTCACGCGCACGGCTTTCTCCTCAGAAGTAGGCGATGAGCCGGCCGCTGGCCGCCACTGTGAGCCAGACGGCGAGCGAAACGGCGGCAGCGGTCCGCACCCTGCCAGGAAGCGGAACATAGGCCGGAGTGTCGCTGAGCGCCCGCCTCAGCGCCGGGCCGACGAGCAACGCGTTTGTGATACCGAGGCCGACCAGCGCCGCCTTGAGCTGGAACACCGGATTGAGCGAGATGTGGCTCGCCTCCGCCGTGAACAGCACCGAGCCGGACAGCGCCATCAGCACCAGCGCCGCCGCCGCGGCCGCCCGCGCCGGGCGGATGACGTTGGCCGGCGTGGTCGCGGCAAACGCCCCGAGGATCCTCAAATCCATCACCCCAACGGCACCCGCAAACAGCGCCAGGCCCACGACGTGCGCCACGTTCGCTGTTGGATAGAGCCACACGGACTGGCGAATGGCATCGCCGAAGGCGGAGCCTTCGAGCGCCACCAGCAGCGCTGGCGCCTCCATGTTCATATCAGCGCATCTCGTAGGTCTTTCCGGCGACAGTGATGCGCTCGGCTCGCATCTCGTTTGCGTCGCGGGTTGAGGGATAGCCGTAGGCCGAAATGGTGTTACCCACCGCAACGATGTTTTCCAAGGCACCCCGCGTCATCATGCGCGAGGGCGGGGCGAGCGTCACCGTCCACACCCGATCCGAGGCCCTCACCGTCAGCGTCACGTGCGGATTTTCGAACTTGGACGTCTCGATCTTGCCAACGACGGTGACCGGGTTTTTGGCATCGTAGCTGCCCCAGCCGTGGTGAGCCCCGGCCGGCAGCGTGAGCAAGGCGGCGAGGATGAGCGCAATGAGTGCGTGAGGCATGATCAGCTCCGTTTTTTGATGGCCGAGGTTAGAACCCACACCGGCTCTTGTGGCATCGCCGCCGGTGCCCGAGGCCCGCCGCTCAATAGCACGGCCTGCCCCGGCCTGCCCCTTGCTGGTACGCATGACCAGATGGTAGCAGGCATGCCTTGATCAAGGCGACTCCATCAATCGGCTGCCGACGAGCGCCAGAAGAGCCACAGATGACGCCGTTCACCGCAGCGGTCGTGCAGACCGCATCCGTTGCCTTCGATGCCGCGCGTACCATCGAGAAGGCCGCCCCGCTGATCGCCGAGGCTGCCCGGCGCGGCGCGAAACTCGTGGTCTTTCCCGAGGCTTTCGTCGGCGGCTACCCCAAAGGGCTCGATTTCGGCGCCCGCGTCGGCTCGCGCACCGCAGCCGGACGCGACTGGTTCAGGAGATATCATGCAGGCGCCATCGACGTACCGGGTCCGCATCTCGCTCGCCTCGGCGAGATTGCTGCGGCGCACGCGGTGCACCTCGTTGTCGGCGTCATCGAGCGGGAGGGTGGCACGCTCTATTGCACGGTACTCTTCCTTGCTCCCGACGGCGCGCTGCTCGGCCGGCACCGCAAGCTGATGCCGACGGCGGCGGAACGCCTGGTGTGGGGCTTCGGCGACGGCTCCACGCTCAGCGCGTTCGACACCGCGCTCGGTACCATCGGCGCGGTCATCTGCTGGGAGAACTACATGCCCATGCTGCGCATGGCGATGTACGCCAAGGGCGTCACGCTCTACTGCGCGCCGACCGCCGACGACCGGGAGACCTGGTTGGCGTCCATGCGCCACATCGCGCTCGAAGGCCGCTGCTTCGTGCTATCGGCCTGCCAGCACGCGCGCCGCAGCGACTTCCCTGCCGATTACCCCATCGACGGCGACCCGGCACCAGATACCGTGCTGATGCGCGGCGGCAGCTCGATTGTCGGACCGCTTGGGCAGGTGCTGGCCGGGCCGGTCTTCGAAAAGGATGCCATCCTCACCGCCGAGATAGATCCTGCCGAGGTTGTCCGCGGCAAGTACGACTTCGACGTGGTTGGGCATTACGCCCGGCCCGACGTTTTCCAGCTTACGGTCAACGAGAGGCCGCTCGCCGCCGTGCGCAGCAACCTCAAGCCGGTAGTGACCAACGCATCGGATTGACCCGGGTCCGGTCCTTGAGCGCGCGCGAGCGGCCGGCTGCTCAGCCGCCGCGCAGCCCCCGCTCGGGATAGAGGCCGAGTAGCCCCTCCCGGCTGGCCGGGCAGACGCCGCGCTCGGTGATGATACCGGTCACGAGACGCGCAGGCGTCACGTCGAAGGCCGGATTGCCTGCCGGCGATCCCGGCGCCGCGATTTCAACCGTTACCACCGAGCCGTCGGGCAGCCGTCCCGAGATCGCCAGCACCTCGTCGGCCGACCTTTGCTCGATGGGGATCTTGAAGCCGTCGGCGAGCTTCCAGTCGATGGTCGAGTACGGCAGCGCCACGTAGAAGGGTACGCCGTTGTCGCGCGCGGCCAGCGCCTTGAGGTAGGTTCCGATCTTGTTCGCCACGTCGGCATTGGCCGTGACGCGGTCGGCGCCGACGAGGCACAGGTCGACCTCGCCCTGCTGCATCAGATGGCCCCCTGCGTTGTCGGCGATGATGGTGTGGGGGACGCCGTGGGCGCCGAGCTCGAAGGCGGTGAGCGCCGCCCCCTGGTTGCGCGGCCTCGTCTCGTCGACCCACACGTGGACCGGCAGGCCGGCATCGTGCGCCTGATAGATCGGCGCCGTTGCCGTGCCCCAGTCGACGCAGGCGAGCCATCCCGCATTGCAGTGCGTCAGGATGTTGACCGGCTCGCCGGCAGCCTTGGCCGAAGCGATCTCGCGAATGAGGGCAAGGCCGTGGGCGCCGATCCGCCGGCAGCACTCGACGTCTTCCTCGGCGATCTCGGCGGCACGCTTGTAGGCGGCGGCGACCCGGCTGCCGTGCGGCAGATTGCGCACCGCCGCTCGTACCTCTTCAAGCGCCCACCTCAGATTGACTGCCGTGGGCCGCTGTTCGGCGAAGTATTTGAGCGCCGCATCGAGCCCCGCATCGGAGGCATCCTGCCGCAGCGCCATGGCCAGGCCGTAGGCTGCCGTCACCCCGATGAGCGGCGCCCCGCGCACCTGCATCGAACGGATGGCGCGTGCGGCCTCCTCCATCGATTTCAGCGAGACGACGGCGAACTCGTGCGGCAGCCGCGTTTGATCGATGATCTCAACCGACCAGCCGTCGGCGGCGAGCCAAATGGTCCGGTGCGGTTTGCCGTTGATCTTCATGGCCTAATCCAGGTCGGCCGCGGGCGGGTGCAGGGCCATATGCAGCGTATCATCGAGGCCGCAGGCGCTGCACGTGAGCCGGTACCACGCGGCCCACGGCCGGCTGGAGAGATCCGAGACGGCGAGCCCCTGCCGCCCGCAGACTGGGCACGCCACGGGCGACGCAGGATGTCTGCGCCACGCCTCGACGGCCTTAAGCGCGGCGGCAACCTTGTTCGGCGCCAGACCCTTGGCTCGGTCCTCCAATCAATGTCCCTCGAAGGCCATGAGTGTGTGCACGTCGATGCCTTGTTCCTTGAGGCGCCGGGCGCCCCCGAGGTCCGGTAGGTCGATGATGAACACTGCCCCCACGAGGACACCGCCCGTGCGGCGCACCAGCTTGGCCGCCGCTTCCGCGGTGCCGCCGGTGGCGATCAGATCGTCGACGATCAGGATGCGCTGGCCCTTTTCGATGGCGTCCTCGTGTATCTCGATGGCATCCACGCCGTACTCCAGCGTGTACTCCTGTCCGATGGTCTTCCACGGCAGCTTGCCCTTTTTGCGGATGGGAATGAAGCCGCAGCCGAGCCGGTCGGCGATGGCGCCGCCCAGAATGAAGCCGCGCGCCTCGATGCCTGCCACGGCATCGACCGGTTCGGCCCGATAGGGTTCCGCCATCTGCACGATTGCGGCCTTGAAGCCCTGCGGGTCGGCAAACAGCGTGGTCACGTCGCGGAAGATGATGCCGGGCTTGGGGTAATCCGGAATGGCGCGGATCAAGCGCTTCAGGTTCTCCACGGTGCTGCCCTCCCCCAATTCCACTTTGGCGCAAAATAGCAATAATCGTTCCCACCGGATAGGATCGAGAGGCCTGCCCGACGGGCGGTTCAGGTGACCGCACCAAGTTAGTTGTCGTGGGTTTTCAGCCTGTTGCCGGACCGAGCACGCGCCCGGCCACGGCCTCGAGCTTGGCCACCAGTTGAGGATCGCGCGCTTCGGGCGCGGTGATCACCGCCACCTCCAGCGCGCGGTCCGAACCGATCGGACAGGGCTGGTGCTCGCGCGGAAACTGGCGGGCCAGCCGCAGCACCAGGCGCTGCGCCATTTCCGTGTTGTTCTTCATGACCTTGAGCACCGCAGCCACGTCCACGTGCGCATGATCGTCGTGCCAGCAGTCATAGTCGGTCACCATGGCGACGGTGGCATAGCAGAGCTCCGCCTCGCGGGCGAGCTTGGCCTCCGGCATGTTGGTCATGCCGACCACGTCGCAGCCCCAGGACCGGTAGAGGTTGCTCTCCGCACGCGTGGAGAACTGCGGGCCCTCCATGGCGAGATAGATGCCGCCGCGGCGATAGGGAATCTGCTCGGCCTGGATTGCCTTTTCGACTTCGGTGACGAGACCGGGGCTCACCGGGTCGGCCATCGACACGTGGGCGACGAGGCCGGTGCCGAAGAAACTTTTGGCGCGTGCGAACGTGCGATCGATGAACTGATCGGCCAGCACGAAGGTACCGGGTGAAAGCTCCTCGCGAAAAGAGCCACAAGCGGAGATTGACACCAGATCGGTGACGCCGGCCCGCTTCAGCGCGTCGATGTTGGCGCGATAGTTGATGTCGGTTGGTGCGATGCGGTGCCCGCGGCCGTGGCGCGGCAGGAAACGCACCGGCAGGCCATCGATCTCGGCGAACAGGATCTGATCGGAGGGCTCGCCCCAGGGCGAGCGCACCCTCTCCCAGCGCGGATTGGTGAGCCCCGGCAGATTGTAGAACCCGCTGCCGCCGATGATGCCGAGCACCGCCTTGGTCATGACCAGCTCTCCCCTTGTTGAGGCCTTGGCCGAGGCCATAAGCACGAAAAGGCCTCGCGCGCGAGGCCCTTGAGGCGTCGGCAACGCTGGCGACGTTCAGTGCGGTATGTTCGACCAGATGCGCCGCTTGGCGACGTAGAGCAGCACGGTGGTGACCAGCAGGTAGAGCAATACCTGCCAGCCGAGTTGCTTGCGCTCCTCAAGGGTGGGATCGGCCGCCCAGCTCAAAAAGGCCGACACGTCTGCGGCATAGTTATGGACCGTCGGGGGTGTGCCGTCGCCGTAGGCCACGCGACCGTCCTGCAGCGGCGGGATCATGGCGATCTGCCCGCCGGGGAACACTGCGTTGTAGTGCATGCCGTCGAGGAGCTGGTTGCAGACATCCGGCTTGCCGTCCTTGCCGGGCACCACCGAGACGCAGCGTTCGGCCTTGGCATCGGCTTGGCCGGGGGCGAGACGGACCAGATGGCCCGCCGCATCGCGCACGTAGGCAGGCGGCGCGCCGTAGCCCGTCAGCAGGGCGTATAGGTAGTCGGCGCCCCCCTCCTGATATCCGATGACGACGTCCCACAGCATGGACAGGGGATGGAACCAAAGGGGTCCGTGGTACTCGACGTTGCGGGCCCGCGTGATCAACGACAGATCGGGCGGGTAGGCGCCGTTGTGCGTGGCGCGCGCCTCCTGCTCGTTTTTGTAAGGCGGCGGAAACCGGTCGGACAGCCGCCCCGGACGTTGGAACATCTTGCCCTGCTCGTTGGGCCCGTCCTCGATCTTGAACGAGGCCGCAAGCCCTTTGACGGCGTCGATCGGAAACTCCGGCCCGCCGCTCTCGGCCAGGTTGCGGAAGGCGATGCGGGTGATGCCATGGCAGGTCGCACACACTTCGCTGTAGACCTGATAGCCCCGCTGCAGCTGGGCGCGGTCGAAATGGCCGAACAGGCCGCCGAACGTCCACTTCTGCCGCTTGATCTCGCCGGCCTCGCCGGCGGCCAGCGCCGTGCCGGCCGCGCTGGCCGCCGCCAGCCCCGCGACCGCCGCCGCCACTACTCTGCGCACCATGCTCATGCTCGTGCTTTTCATTGCGTGCCTCGCTCCAGCCTCAGCGCTGTTCGGCCGCGGCAGGGGAGGTCTGACCGGCCGCGCCCCTCGCCGCTTCCTTGCCAAGCACCGCCTCCGTGATCGAGCCAGGCATCCTGGAGGGCTTCTCGACGATGCCGAGAATCGGCAGCACCAGGAGGAAGTGGGCGAAATAGTAGAAGGTGAAGATGCGTGCCCAGAACACGTAGGCGCCCTCCGGCGGCTTGGAGCCGAGATAGCCGAGTGCGAGGCAGGTGAAAACGAACAGCCAGAAGAACCAGCGATAGATGGGTCGGTACCTGGTCGAGCGCACGCGCGAAGTATCGAGCCAGGAGACGAAGGCGAGAATAATCACCGACGCGAACATGGCGATGACGCCGCCGAGCTTGGAGGGAATGGCGCGCAGGATGGCGTAGAAGGGCAAAAAGTACCATTCCGGCACGATGTGCGGCGGCGTTACCAGCGGGTTGGCGGGGATATAGTTGTCGGCGTGACCCAGGTAGTCGGGCGCATAGAAGACGAACCAGGCGAACAGCAGCGCGAATACGCCCATGGCGAAGAAGTCCTTGGCCACGGCGTACGGACTCATCGGCACCGCATCGGACTGCGACTTGATCTCGATGCCGGTCGGGTTGTTCTGCCCGGCCACGTGCAGCGCCCAGATGTGGAGCACGACCAGGCCCGCGATCACGAACGGCAGCAGGTAGTGCAGGCTGTAGAACCGGTTGAGCGTGACCCCGGTCACCGAATAGCCGCCCCACAGCCAAGTCACGATGCTTTCCCCGATGCCGGGGATGGCCGAGAAGAAGTTGGTGATGACGGTGGCGGCCCAGAAGCTCATCTGCCCCCACGGCAGCGAGTAGCCGAGGAAGGCGGTCGCCATCATCACCAGATAGATGAGGACGCCAATGATCCACAGCACCTCCCGCGGCGCCTTGTAGGAGCCGTAGTAGAGGCCGCGGAACATGTGGATGTAGACGGCGAGGAAAAACATCGAGGCGCCGACCGCGTGCATGGAGCGCAGCAGCCAGCCGTAGTTGACGTCGCGGCGGATGCGCTCGACGCTGTCGAAAGCTCCTTCCGCCGTCGGCACATAGTGCATGGCGAGCACGACGCCGGTGGCGATCTGGATGGCAAGCACGACGGTGAGGATGCCGCCGAAGGTCCACAGGTAATTGAGATTGCGCGGCGTCGGAAAATCGACGAACTGCCCGTGCATCAGCCGGGCGATGGGCAGCCGCGCGTCCATCCATTTGGCAAACGCGCTGGTCGGCTTGTAGGTCTCCTCATGACCCCTGGTCGAATCCATGGCGCCGGTATCCTATCCGATCCTGATTCTGCTGTCGGAGACGAACTCGTAGGGGGGGACCTCAAGGTTGGCCGGAGCGGGCCCTTGGCGGATGCGGCCCGAGGTGTCGTAGGCCGAACCGTGGCAGGGACAGAACCAACCGTCGTAGGGACCTTTGACGTCGCCGAGGTTTTGCCCCTTGGGAATACAGCCCAGGTGCGTGCAAACGCCGATCAGCACCAGCCAATTCTCGTGACCCTTCTTGACGCGGGCGGCGTCGGGCTGCGGATCGGGCAGATCGCGCAGCGCCACGGCGCGGGCCGCCTCGATCTCCTGCTTGGTGCGATTGCGGATGAACACCGGCTTGCCGCGCCAGGTGACGGTAATCGCCTGGCCTTCCTTGATGGGCGCCAGATCGACCTCGGTTGAGGCCAGCGCCAGCGCCCCGGCGTCCGGGTTCATCTGGTGAATGAAGGGCCACAGCGCGAGCGCGCCGCCGACGGCAGCGAAAGTAGGTCCGGCAATGGTCAGGAAATCCCGGCGCGTCAGGTCATCAGCGTGCCCGGTCAACGTCGCCTCCATCACGAGATTGTGTCGGCATTGCACGTCCTGACCAGCGGACAAACATCACCTCGTCACGGACGCGCAGGACCGTGGGTAGAGTGCTATATGTCGGCAGGTCCCCCGTCCCAACGGCGCCTTTTGCCACGCGCCCTTTTGGCATCCTTTGGGGACCCTCTCAAGTCTGCCAAGGCTGCCGATCTAGGGGCAATTTGGCGCACGCTTGCAACCCCACCGCGCGCACCATCGCCGCGTTGAGACCCCTAAAAAGAGACCCTCGATGCGCCTTGCTCTCTACCAGCCCGACATCCCGCAGAACACCGGCACCATCCTGAGGCTTGCCGCCTGTCTCGGCGTGGCTGTCGACATCATCGGGCCGGCCGGGTTCGACCTCTCCGATCGCGCCCTGAAGCGCGCCGCTCTCGACTATCTCGCCCATGTCACGCTCACCCGCCATGCGAGCTGGGAGGGGTTCCAGGCCTGGCGCGCACGCGCGGAAAGCCCCCGCCTCGTTTTGCTCACCGCCCGCGCCGAACTCGCCCATTTCGCCTTTGCCTTCGCCCAAAGCGACATCCTTCTGCTCGGGCGGGAGAGCGCGGGCGTGCCCGCGACGGTCCACGCCCAGGCGGATGCGCGCATTAAGGTGCCGATGCGGCCGGGCCTGCGCTCACTCAACGTGGCGGTCGCCGCCGCCATCGTGCTCGGCGAGGCACTGCGGCAGACGGCGCTGTTTCCCGGCCCGCCGACTTGAGCGGCGGCCTCAAACCACCACCGTCGCCTTCGGTCCCATCAGCGCCTGGATGCGCCTCAGCGGTCGCGCTGCCCGCCACACGTGCTCGATGCGGAACTGCTCGCTGCCGCCGCCGACGATGGTGATCTTGGCCTCGATGTCGCTGGTGCCGAGGCCCAACAACCCGAGGCCCAGCAGCTTGTGGGCGAAGAGATCGTCGCTGAAACGGGTGAGCTTGACGTGCATCATCGGGTAGCTCTCGGCCGCGCGGCCGACCACGCCGCCGAAGCGGCGCACCCGCTCGATGTGGGTGCCGCGGAAGCGCCAGTAGCTCATGCTGTCCACGATGAACACGACGACGAACCACACCACCAGCAGCACACTGGAGATGAGCATATAGAAGGCCAGGTTGAGGTGCACGAGCAGCACCGGCGGCGTCCTGAACAGGCCCTCGACCTGCAGCACCCCGTACACCGCCGCGCCCGACAGCAGCACGAGCAGCGCCAGCATGACGGCGGTCGCCCCGCGGGCTCTCACCGTGGTGGCGATGATCACGAACAGCAGCACGGCGGTAAAGGAGATGCCGACCCACGGGCTCGGGTGCACGAGCATTGGCTTGCTGCCGGCGATCGTCACCTGCTCGCCATGGGCGAAGGTGAGCAGCGCGCACAGGTAGCCGTAGGCCCACACCACCCACCAGTAGAGGATCGGCGAATGCTGGTAGACGCGCACCTCCTCCTCGCGAGCGGCAGCCGCCGCAGGTGTCGCGGTCGCCCCCTGCGGCGTGTTGGTAGCGGTGCTGGCCATGTTCCCTCCCCGGCCGGACGAGGCGCGATTTGCCAGTCGTGCAGGCAATTTAAGGTCCCAACCCCGGCGCCAATCAATAGTCGCACCGGCCCCAATCGACTGTCAACGCGAGGGTGATGGGGCCGATGCCTATTCCGCCGCCTCTTTCGCCAGGAACCCGCCCGACTGACGCATCCAGAGGTCGGCGTAGAGCCCGCCCCGCTTCAACAGCTCGGCGTGGCTGCCTTCCTCGACGATGCGCCCGCGGTCCATGATCACCAGCCGGTCCATGGCGGCGATCGTGGAGAGTCGGTGGGCGATGGCGATCACCGTCTTGCCTTCCATCAGGTTGTAGAGCTGCTCTTGGATGGCGGCCTCCACTTCCGAGTCGAGCGCGCTCGTCGCCTCGTCGAGGATCAGGATCGGGGCGTTCTTCAACAGCACGCGGGCGATGGCGATGCGCTGGCGCTGGCCCCCGGAGAGCTTGACGCCGCGCTCACCGACATGGGCGGCGTAGCCCCTGCGGCCCTTGGCGTCTTCCAGCTCCAGAATGAAATCGTGCGCCTGGGCCCGCCTGGCGGCCGCGATCATGGCCGCTTCGCCGGCATCGGGGCGTCCGTAGAGGATGTTGTCGCGGATCGAGCGGTGCAGCAGGGAGGTGTCCTGGGTGACCATGCCGATCTGGGCGCGCAGGCTGTCCTGAGTGACGCTGGCGATGTCTTGCCCGTCGATCAGGATGCATCCGTCCTCCAGGTCGAAGAAGCGCAGCAGCAGGTTGACCAGCGTCGACTTGCCGGCGCCGGAGCGGCCGACCAGCCCGACCTTCTCGCCCGGCCGGATCACGAGCGACAGGTTATCGATGACGCCGCCTTCCTTGCCATAGTGGAAGCGGATGCCCTCGTAGCGGATCTCGCCCCTTATTACGCGCAGCGGCTTGGCATCCGCCCGATCCACGACCGTGTGCGGCCGTGCGATCGTCATCATGCTTTCCTGCACCACGCCGATGTTATCGAAGATTTGGGCCATGGAGCGCATGAACCAGCCGGACATGGCCATCAGCCGCACGATGAGGCCGGTCACCACCGCGATCGCGCCGATCGTCACCTCCCCGCGGGTCCACAGCCAGATGGCAAGACCGGTGGTGACCACCAGCACCGCACCGTTGATGCTGTAGAGATAGAGCTCCATCCAGGTGTTGAGCCGGAGCTGGGCCTGGTAGCGTTTCAGATGCTCCTCTAGGCCCTCGCGCGCATAGGCGTCCTCGCGGTCGGTGTGCGAGAACAGCTTCACCGTGGTCATGTTGGTGTAGCTGTCGACGATGCGCCCGGTCAGCGCCGAGCGCGCCTCCGATGTGTTGCGCGAAAGCAATTCGATGCGCGGCACGAAATAAAAGAGCGAGGCGATGTAAGCCGAGAGCCAGACGCCGAGCGGCAACACCAGGCGCCAGTCGGCGTCGGCGAACAGCACGAACGTCCCGATCCAGTGCACGACGACCCACAGCACGACGTCGCAGATGCTGGTCGCCACGTCGCGTACCGCCGGGCCCACCTGCAGCACGCGCGCCGCCACGCGGCCGGCGAAATCGTTCTGGAAATAGCCGAGGCTCTGGCGCAGCACCCAGCCGTGCGCCTTCCAGCGGACCCGGGCGTTGAAGGGGCCGTCGATTGCCTGGTGGCGGATGAGGTCGACGAGGAGCGACATCAGCGGCCGCAGGATCAATGCGACGGCGGCCATCCACATGAGCGTGGTGCCGTGCTCCGCGAAGAACGCCGCCGGATTCTCCGAGGCCCGCATCATGTCGATGATCGAGCCGACGAAGGCCATCAGCGCCACCTCGATGGATGCGCCGATGATGCCGGCGATGACGAGCGCGGCGAAGATCGGCCACACCGGCTTGAGGTAGTAGAGGAAGAACGGCACGAGCCGATCCGGCGGCTGGGAAAGCTCGCCGCGGTGGAAGGCGTCGATCCGCTCCTCGAACCATTTGAACAGCCGGTCGGCGAGCGCCCGCCCGCGCCATGCCAGCGCGGCGAGCGCGCCAAGTACTCTGGGCAGCATGCCTCGACCTTAGCTGTGCGCCCACCCAGTGGCGACCGCTTGGCGGCGCACGTCGAAATCCGATACCGGAACGCCGACGGTCCCGCTTGCGCGGACGCTCCTGGCGCTCCAATGTGTCGGGCCACGATCTAGCGCAGGATTGCGGCAAAGGGGACCGAAAAGTGAGTACGGGCGACCCGCGCCCCGGCGCGCTGTCCGAACGCCAAAGGAGCCGGGCTCGGGAATGGTTCGAGCGCCTGCGCGACGACATCTGCGCCGCCTTCGAACGGCTCGAGGACGAACTGCCCCCGCAAGCCCCGCTCGCCGACCGCCCGCCGGGCCGCTTTGCGCTGACGCCCTGGACGCGCACCGACCACAGCGGCGCACCCGGCGGGGGCGGTCTCATGGGTCTCATGCACGGCCGCGTATTCGAGAAGGTCGGCGTGCACACCTCGACCGTGTTCGGCCAGTTCGCGCCGGAGTTTCGCAGCCACATCCCGGGCGCCGAGCAGGACCCGCGCTTTTGGGCCTCCGGCATCTCGCTCATCGCCCATATGCAGAACCCCAACGTGCCGGCCGTTCACATGAATACCCGCCTGGTGGCGACCACCAAGTGGTGGTTCGGGGGCGGCGCCGACTTAACGCCGGTGCTCGCCCGGCGGCGCACGCAGGAAGACCCCGACACCGTCACCTTTCATGGTGCCATGCGCGCCGCCTGCGCGGCCCACCGCGTGGCCGACTACCCGCGCTTCAAGCAGTGGTGCGATCAGTATTTCTACCTGCCCCATCGCCAGGAGATGCGCGGCATCGGCGGCATCTTCTACGACTACCTGACGCCGGAACCGGAGGTGGGCGGTTGGGAGGCGGCCTTCGCCTTCACGCAGGATGTCGGCCGCGCCTTCCTCAACGTCTATCCCGAGCTCGTCCGACGCAACTGGGCGCAGCCCTGGACCGAGGCTGAGCGCGAGGAGCAGCTCGTGCGCCGCGGCCGCTATGTCGAGTTCAACCTGCTCTATGACCGCGGCACGCTGTTCGGCCTCAAGACCGGCGGCAACGTGGAGGCGATCCTCTCCTCCATGCCGCCGGTGGTGAAGTGGCCGTGAGGCGCCGACGCCGTTGCCCGCATTCCCCGAACACGAGCCGCGCAGCGCCATGCCAGCGACCTCGCCGGCGAGGCTCCCCACCCGTGCGCCGGCGGTTAAGTACGCATGTCTCCCGAGCTTGACCGCGCCGATCTTGCATAGAAAAGTGCCGGTGGGCATGACCTCCGTGGAGACTTAGAATGGGGGACGATCCCGGGGGCGAGCTGACGCCGGCGGAGCTGCAAGACTTCCGGCGGCTCGCGGGCTTGATGCTGCCCTCAAGCACAGAGTACGGCGTGCCTGGCGCGGACGATGCGACGATCTTCGCCGACATCGTGCGCTCGCTCGGCCGCGATCGAGCCGACGTGCGCAAGGCGCTGGCCGCGCTTCGCGACATGGCGGGGGGGGCCTTCGCCGCGCTCGACGAAGCGGAGGCAGAGAGGACGGCGATGGCGCTGCTGGCACGCCAGGGGCGCGAGATCGCAGCCCTCGGACGCGCGGTGCTGCAGTGCTACTACCGCGACGATCGCGTGTTGAAGTCGTTGGGTCTTGAGCCTGGGCCGCCTTTCCCGAAGGGCCGTACCGCGGAGCAGGGCGACTGGTCGCTGCTCGAGGCGGTCCGCAATCGGCCGCCGATGTGGCGCGATGTGAACCGCAGGGACTGAGCATGGCCGCTGCCAACGATCCCGACCTGCCCCGTCCGAGGGATGACATGGTGGACGTGCTCATCGTCGGCGCCGGCGCCTCCGGCGCCGCCGTCGCCTGGAGCCTTGCCGAGACGCGCATGAAGATCCTGTGCCTCGAGCAGGGCGACTGGATCAAGCCCAGCGATTTTCCTACCAACGGCCGCGACTGGGAGGCGCGCCGCTATTCCGACTTCCACAACAGCCCGAACCGGCGCGCGCGCGATACCGACTATCCCATCAACGACGACAACTCCCCGATCAAGGTTGCCAACTTCAATGGAGTGGGCGGCGGCACCATCCTCTACATGGCGCATTTCCCGCGCCTGCACCCCTCAGACTTCAAGGTGAGAACGCTCGATGGCGTGGCCGAAGACTGGCCGCTCGACTACTGGACGCTCGAGCCCTACTTCGCCGAGAATGACCGCATGATGGGGGTCGCGGGGCTGCCCGGCGATCCCGCTTATCCCCGCCACCAGCCTCCCATGCCGCCGGTGCCGCTCGGACGCTCGGGCACCCGCTACGCGCAGGCGCTCAACAAGCTCGGCTGGCACTGGTGGCCCTCCGACGTCGCCATCGCTACCACCGAGTACGACGGCCGCGCCAAGTGCATCAACCTCGGCCAATGCACGCTGGGTTGCGCGCAAGGAGCGAAGGCGAGCGTCGACATTACGTACTGGCCGCATGCGCTGAGGGAGCGCGTGGAGCTGCGCACCCGCTGTCGCGTGCGCAGGATTGTCACCAATGAGCTGGGGCTGGCCTCCGGCGTCGTCTACTACGACCCGAAGGGGGTGGAGCGCTTCCAGCCCGCCGAGATGGTGATCCTCGCCGCCAACGGCGTGGGCACACCACGGCTGCTACTCAATTCGGCCTCCTCCCGCTTTCCCAACGGCCTCGCCAACTCGTCGGGCCTCGTCGGCAGGAACCTGATGCTGCACCCCTGGCCGCAGGTGTCGGGCTATGTGGACGAGGAGATGGATGGCGACCGCGCCCCACCCACCGTGCTGTGGAGCAAGGAGTTCTACGAGACTGACCGCTCGCGCGGCTTCGTGCGAGGGTATACGCTGCAGTTCGTGCGCGGTCACGGCCCCGCCCACGAGGCCATCACCAATCTCGGCACCGGCCGCCTGCCCTGGGGCAGGGACCACCATCGCGTCTATCGCAGCCAGCTCTACCGCCGCCTGATGGTGGTGGTCGCCTGCGAGGACCTGCCCGAGGAACACAACCGCGTCACCCTCGACCCCGTGCTCAAGGACGGCCACGGCATTCCGGCGCCGAGGATCGACTACACGATCGGCGAGAACACGCGGGCCATGATGGAGCACGGCATCGCCCGCGCCACGCAAGCCCTCGAGGCGGCCGGAGCCCAAAACATCTTCGCCTCGCGTACGGCGCTCAACAGTCCGGGCCACCTCTTGGGCACCGCGCGCATGGGCAGCGATCCCGAGCGCTCGGTGGTCAACGAGTGGGGCCGTTGCCACGACGTGAAGAACCTCTTCATCGTCGACGGCAGCCTCTTCGTCACCTCGGGCGGCGTCAACCCGACGTCCACCATCCAGGCGCTCGCGCTCTACATCGCCGACAACATCAAGCGGCGGCTCGCCAACTTGTTCGACTGAAATCGCGAAACCGGATCCCAGCCCCTACATACATTGTTCGTGCACACCCAAACGTAGTCGATGAGCAGAATGACATCCCAAAAGGTCAGATAGATAACGAGGGCCAGCATGGGAACCGACAGCAAGATCCCGAACCACTTTAGGCAATCGGCTACGAAGCCGGAGAGCGACCGTCGAATGAGGCGGAGTTCGGCGTGCACCCGGTGCTGCTGAATGCGCAGACCGTAGTAGCAAAAAACCATCGCGAGGATGGCCGAGGAGCTGCCGAGCATGCCTGCAATGAGGCGTTCGTTGGTAAGGCGAGGTAAGAAAAATCTTTCGGTGTCGATCGGCAGGCCAGCTTTGACGGCAACGGCAAGGGCCGATGCAATCAAAAAGGCAAATCCGGCCCACAGTGCTCGGTCTTCGTACTTGTCGACGCGATGTCGGAGAAACGCATGCTCGAGCGCGCCGTCCGTGAGGTCGTGCGAAGAGTGCGTCGGTTCAACGGGTGCAAACCGCTCAAGCTTCTCGGACGGCGGAAGGATCTCGGCGGGCGGGGCCTCCATCACCTCATGAGCGGGCTGTGACACGAGTTCGGCGGTCCCGAAGGGTAGCAACAGCTGGCCGGTTTCGGAATTCCTGCCTTCAGACCGCTGGGACTTTTTTGATCTGCGCATGGCCGGAATTGGTGCGCGATTCGTCGGCCCCCCGCAATTCGCAGAGTGCTTTCTCCGCTTGGCCTCTATTTTTGGCCCTAGTCGCGCGCCTCGCCGCTTACCCCTTGTCCTTGCTCCCCGCCCCCAGCGCGCCCATCAGGTTCATCGGCAGCGGGAAGACGATGGTCGAGCTCTTCTCGCCGGCGATGTTCAAGAGCGTGCCGAGGTAGCGCAGCTGCATGGCCTCCGGCCGCCGCGACAGGATCTCGCTTGCCTGCAACAGCCGTTCGGCCGCCTGCAGCTCGCCCTCCGCATCGATCACTTTGGCCCGCCTGAGCCGCTCGGCCTCGGCCTGTTTGGCGATGGCGCGGATCATGGTCTCGTTGAGGTCGATGTGTTTCAGCTCCACGTTGGAGACCTTGATGCCCCAGGCGTCGGTCTGCGCATCGAGGATGCGCTGCACTTCCGAGTTGAGGCGCTCCCGCTCGGCCAGCATCTGGTCGAGCTCGTGCTGGCCGACGACCGAGCGCAGCGTGGTCTGCGCGAGCTGGCTCGTCGCCATGTCGAACTGCTCGACCTGGATGATCGCCTTCTCGGGGTCGAGGACGCGGTAGTAGACGACGGCGTTCACCTTCACCGACACGTTGTCGCGCGAGATCACATCCTGCGGCGGCACGTCGAGCACGCGCGTGCGCAGATCGACGCGGATCATCTGCTGGATCAACGGCACGATCACGACGAGGCCCGGGCCCTTCACCTTCCAGAAACGGCCGAGCAGGAACACCACACCCCGCTCGTACTCGCGCAGGATGCGAAAGGTCGATGCCAGCAGCATGACCAGCAGCACCAGCCCCACGATGCTGAACAACAGGTTGCCCAGGGCGCCTACGATCGGCATCGCATTTCCTCCCAGTCAGTTGGCCGCCACCACGATGAGCGTCAGGTTCTCGCGCTGCACCACGCGGATTTTCGTGCCGGGCGCAAGGGCCGGGCCGCGGGCGGCCCATATTTCGCCGTGGACATGCACGCGGCCCTCGCCGTTTGACCAGCTCACCACCTCGCCGGTGGCGCCGATCATCTGCTCGGCGCCGGTGCGCACCGGGCGCTGGCGGGCCCTCACCGCGTAGGTGAGCGCGCCGAAGAAGAACAGCGCCGTGATCGCGGTCATGAAGGCGAGGAGGTGCCAGTCGACCGAGAAGTCGATGTCTGAATCGGCCGGGTCGAACAGGAAGAGCGCCCCCAGCACGAAGCCGATGATGCCTCCGATTCCGAGCAGGCCGAAGCCGGGACTCAGGATTTCGACGAGCATCAGGCCGATGCCGAGGATCAGCAGCGCAAGCCCGCCGTAGCTGACCGGCAGAACGCTCAACGCGGTGAGCGCCACGATGAGGCAAATGCCGCCGATCACGCCCGGCGCGATGGCGCCCGGGTTCATGAACTCGAAGATGATGCCGTAGATGCCGATCAGCAGCAGGACAAAGGCGATGTTGGGGTCGGCGATGGCCGCCAGCACCCTCATGTTCCAGGTGGGCTCGAGCACGCGCACGGCCCGGCCCTTGGTCCCCACTGTCGCCACTCCCGTCGCGGTCTTGACCGTGCGCCCGTCGATCGCCGCAAGCAGCTCCTCCACGCTGCCCGCCACCACGTCGACGACGCCCTCCTTGAGCGCATCCGTCGCGGTCAGCGTGGCGGCCTCCCGGACCGCCCTTTCCGCCCAGTCGGCGTTGCGGTTTCTGAGCTCCGCCAGCGAGCGGATGTAGGCCACCGCGTCGTTGATGATCTTGCGCTCCATCGCCGTCGTCCCCTCGGTTTCCGATGTCTTCTTGGGGTCGGACGACGGCGCGGGCTTGTTCGGCGGCGGCGAGCCGGGCATGCCGGGCGCTCCCATCTGAACAGGCGTGGCGGCGCCGATGTGCGTTGCCGGCGCCATGGCGGCGATGTGCGCGGCGTAGGCGAGATAGGCCCCCGCGCTCGCCGCGCGCGCCCCGCTCGGCGCCACGTAGATCACCACCGGCACCGGCGAAGCGAGGATGGCGTTGATCATGTCGCGGGTGGAGGAGACGAGCCCGCCCGGCGTGTCCAGACGCATGACGAGCGCCGGGGCGCTCTTTGCCTTGGCCTGCTGCAGCCCGCGTTCAAGGTGCGCCGTCGACACGAACCCGATCGCGCCTTTGACGTCGATCAGCAGCACCGGCTCCTTCTCAGGGGTCGTTTGCACGGCGTCGCCGCGCCCGCTGGCGGTCGATCCGGCAAGCCATGCGCAGAACAGAGCGAACAGAAGCAGTGGTCGCCGGCGCATTGCGGCCTCCCGCGCCAAGGACCTCCCGAAAGCATAACCCGGAGAGGCTAGCGCGCCGCGGGCGCGGCACAAAGCACAATATGGGCCGGCCTAGCGGCGCGCCTGGCGCTGCCGCTGCGCCTCGTCGAACACGGTGGCGAACTCGACCGCCCCAGGCTTCCTCTCGTTCTCATCCATGCGCTTGTCGAGCGCAACGAGCAGTTCCCCCGCCGTCCTGCCGCGCACGATGGTGTTGCGTTCATAGCCGCCCCGCGAGAAGAAGTTCGAGGTCGGCATGCTGCGGGCGACCGGGAGCATCATCTCGAGGCCCGTCGCGGGGCCGGCCAGGTTCATGAGCTCCATCTCGACCGGCGCCAGGTGAGGGCGGCCGCCGCGCTCGCCGACCTCCTTGATTCCCTTGAGCTTGATCACCTGTAGCCAGGGGCCGACGTCGCCGTCGATGTTGAGGGCATGAATGCCGAGTCCCTTGGGGGTGCCGGCAAAGCGCATATGCTCATACCAGTCGTTGGGCACCGAGCGGGCGTTTTCCAGCATGCTGCGGAGCACCTTGGCCTTGGCGCGCAGCACCGCCGCGCGCTGCGGGTCGGCGTTGGCCATCGCCTCCAGCCGGCTGATGAAGGACGCCCCGTGATTGACCAGCTCGTTGACGGAATTGGCGTGCAGAAGCTGGGCATAGCCGAGCGCGGTCGAGATCGGCCTGCCGCGTCCGGTGACCGGATTGATGCCGGCCTGCATGTCGTAGGTGCCCTCGCCCCCCGTCTCCAGCGCATAGATGCGCACCACCTGCTCCTTGGTGAGGCCGTGGGCCAGCGCTTCGAGCGCGTAGCGCCACTTAAACTCGCGTTCGCTGATGCGCTCGGGCACGAAGCCGTAGACGGCCTTGGCGCTCGCCAGCACGTCCGGCACGGTCGGGATGGGGGCCGGCGGCGGCCGCATCTCACGCTCGATCTCTGCCCAGATGCGCGCGAGGGCAGGCGAAAGCGCAGGGCCCGTGTACTCGGGCGGGAAGGCTTTAACGTAATCGGCGGCACCGACCGCCTCCCCGGCGCGGATCTTGCGGCGGCGCTCGGTGCGCCTTTCGCCGACCTCCGACCAGTAGGCAGCGAGCGCGGCATCGTGCTTGGCCCGCGCCGCGCGATACGCCGCAAGCTCGCTCTTCTGGCGCGCGTCGAGGCGTTCCATCAGTTTTTTGATGGTCTGTCCGCTGTCGGCCATTGCGGGCGTCGCCAGCATCGTTGCCGACAGGGCGAGGAGTGCGCCGCAGCGCCGGGCAACGCCCCGCCAGAACGACGCGGGGCGAGCCTCGCGCCGGTTGCCGCACATCATCGCAAAAGAGCCCTCGTCTCGAGCCTCATGTCCACTCCCTAGTGCGCGATGGCGGACAGAATGAGGCCTGCCCGCGCGGCCGGCGCACTCGAATCGGCGCTTCACTGAACCGCCTTTGACGGTGCTTGCCAAGGCTCGGCACGGGCGGTTTAAGGTGGCCCCATGTCACCCGACGCCCCGCAGGCACCGGCTGCGCTGACAGCGGCCGAATTCCGCGACCTGGCGCGCCGGCGCCTCAGCCCGGCGCCCTCCGACATCGTCATCGACACCCGCAGCCCACGGACGCAGCATGTGGACATCGTGGTTCCACGCGACGACACCGCCCTGCCGTCCGCCCGCACCGCGGCTGTCCTGGTGCCGATCGTGGCGCGCGATGTATTGCATGTGCTACTGACCCTGCGCACCGAGCACCTGCCGAGCCACGCCGGCCAGATCGCGTTTCCCGGCGGCAAGGTCGAGGCCTGGGACGCGAGCCCGGCAGCGGCGGCACTGCGCGAGGCCGAGGAGGAGATCGGACTTGCCCCTTCCTTCGTCGAGCCTGTCGGCTACCTCGACAACGTGCTGACCCGCACCGGCTTCTACATCGTGCCGGTGGTGGCCCTGCTGCGGTCGGGGTTCGTACTGACGCCTGATGCCCGCGAAGTCGCCGACGTGTTCGAGGTGCCGCTCGCCTTCCTCATGGACCAGCGCAACCATGAACGCCACATGAGAGAACTGAACGGTGAGCCGCGGCACTACTATGCCATGCCCTACCAGGGCCGGTTCATCTGGGGCGTCACCGCCGAGATGATCCGCAACATGCACAAACGGCTTTTTGCTCTATGATCCGCATCGTCATCGAGAACTTGCTGCTGTTTCTCGCGCCGACGGCGATCTATGTCGTTTACATCTATCTTTCCCGGCGCGGGAAGGTGACGCCGCAGAACGTGCTGGACGAAGCTCCGCTGATCTGGCTGTGCGCGGCCGGTGCGGCGGTGGTCGTCATCACGCTGCTCACCTTTGGGACCACCTCCGGCGGCAAGCCGGGCCAGACCTATGAGCCGCCGGAACTGCGCGACGGCAAGATCGTGCCCGGCAAGCTGAAGTGAGGCCGATGGCGGGCACCATCCCTAGCGAGCCGCGACTGATCCATCGGGCATGGCTTGATGCGCCTGAGACGAGGGCCGTTTTCGCCGCCATCGAGGCCGGCGGCTACGAGGCGCGTGCGGTCGGCGGCGCGGTGCGCAATGCCCTGCTCGGCCGGCAGGTCAAGGACGTCGACATCGCCACGCCGGCCCTCCCCCAGGAAGTGCTGCGCCTGGCCGCCAGCGCCGGGCTGAAGGCCGTGCCGACCGGTGTCGAGCACGGCACCGTCACCGTCATCTCGGGCGGCGCGCCCTTCGAGGTGACGACGTTGCGCAAGGACGTTGAGACCTACGGCCGCCATGCCGCCGTCGCCTATACCGATGACTGGGCTGCGGACGCCGCGCGGCGCGACTTTACGATCAATGCGCTCTATTGCGGCCCCGATGGCCGCATCTATGACCCGCTCGCCGGCTACGGCGATCTTGTGGCCCGTCGGGTGCGCTTCATCGGTGAGGCGCGCACGCGCATCCGCGAGGACTATCTGCGGATCCTCCGCTTCTTCCGCTTCACGGCGGAATACGCCGACGGCCCGCCCGATCCGGAGGGCTTGAGCGCGGCGGTTGCCGAGCGGGCGGGGCTCAAGCTGTTGTCGGGCGAGCGCATCCGCCAGGAGCTCGTCCGCCTGCTGGCGGCGCCACGCGCTCTGGCCGCCGTCGAGGCCATGTACGATTACGGGCTCATCACCGAGCTTTTGGGGCTCGCGCCCCGCCCGCGGCTGCTGCGGCGGCTCGCCCTGATCGAGGACGGCAGGGGACTTGTGCCGTCGCCGATCCTGCGGCTCGCCGCACTTGTCGTGGAGGTCATGGAGGATGCCGAGCGCCTCAATGCGCGCTTGAAGCTGTCCAACGCCGAGCGCGCCAGTCTCCTGGCGAGCGCCGTCGGCGACAGCGGCGCCCTACGAGAGCCACCCCTCGACACGGCCGCCGGCAAGGCGTTCATCTATCGGCACGGCGCTCGCGCCTACCGTGACCTCGTGCTGATGGCGTGGACGCGCGCCCTCACCGCTGCTACGGACGATCCCCAGTGGAGCGCCAAGCTCGATCTCGCCGACACCTGGCGGCCACCGAAGTTCGCCCTAACCGGCAGCGACGTGATGGCGCTCGGTATCGCTGAAGGCCCGCGCGTCGGCGAGCTGCTGCGGCGCACGGAGGAATGGTGGATCGCCGCCGGTTTCCCGGATGACCGCGAGCTGCTCCTCGCTCAGCTCCAGGCCGCCGCCCGCACGCCTTAGCGGCGAGCGCCGCCCACGCCAAGCGCAAGGGGCGCGAGCCGAGAGACCCGCGCCCCTGTCGGACTGCCAGGCCGCTGTAGCCTTAGAAATCCATGCCGCCGCCCATGCCGCCGGGTGCCGGCGTGTGCTGCTCCTTCTTCGGCAGCTCGGCGACCATGGCCTCCGTGGTAATCAACAGGCCGGCCACCGAAGCCGCATCCTGCAGCGCGCAGCGGACCACCTTGGTGGGATCGATGACGCCCTGGGCGACGAGGTCGCCGTACTCGCCGGTCTGCGCGTTGTAGCCGAACGTGTACTTGGGGTTCTCGAGGATCTTGCCGACCACCACCGAGCCGTCCTCGCCGGCGTTCTGCACGATCTGCCTGGCCGGAGCCTGCAGCGCCTTGCGCACGATGCCGATGCCGACCTTCTGGTCCTCGTTGTCGACCTTGAGGTTGTCGAGCGCCTTGATGGCCCGCACGAGCGCCACGCCGCCGCCCGGCACGATGCCTTCCTCGACCGCGGCGCGCGTCGCGTGGAGAGCGTCGTCGACGCGGTCCTTGCGCTCCTTCACCTCAACCTCCGTGGCGCCGCCGACGCGGATCACGGCCACCCCGCCGGCCAGCTTGGCAAGCCGCTCCTGCAGCTTCTCCTTGTCGTAGTCGGAGGTGGTCTCCTCGATCTGGGCCTTGATCTGCTTGACGCGCGCTTCGATGTCGGCCTTCTTGCCGGCGCCGTCGACGATCGTGGTGTTATCCTTGTCGATGGTCACCTTCTTGGCGCGGCCGAGCATGCTGAGCGTGACGTTCTCGAGCTTGATGCCGAGGTCCTCCGAGATCACCGTGCCGCCGGTCAGGATGGCGATGTCTTCGAGCATCGCCTTGCGGCGGTCACCGAAGCCCGGCGCCTTGACGGCCGCCACCTTCAAGCCGCCGCGCAGCTTGTTGACGACGAGCGTGGCGAGCGCCTCGCCCTCCACCTCCTCGGCAATGACGAGCAGCGGCTTGCCCGCCTGCACCACCGCCTCGAGCAGCGGCAGCATGGGCTGCAGCGAGGAGAGCTTCTTCTC